>CAZPCR010000039.1:0-13005 GCA_964585035.1 uncultured Anaerolineaceae bacterium | reverse complement strand
GTTGAATACCCTCTTTTATATGCGACCGCATCACTTCTTCGAATACATAACTCGCGCCCCAGGTTAAGGGTTCGCTTAAACGGAGCAACTCTGCAACCAAATCCACTGGCAACTCGCCGGCGATGTCAAGCAGCCGGTTGAGGGCAGCCATCGTAACCCTAGCATCATCCATAGCGCGATGGGTAGCCGGCAGAAGGATGCCCAATTCCTTCCCAAGCGAGCCAAGGTTGTAACGGCTTGCATTTGGGAGCAACACGGCAGCAAGCTCGTATGTGTCAATTACTTCATTTGTGGAGAAAGGGATTTGCTTTTGCAGGAAACCAAGGTCAAAACGAACGCTGTGGCCGACGATCGGTGCGTCACCGACAAAAACTTCCAATGCACGAGCAACATCGCGGAAACGCGGAGACTGACGCACCATGGCATCATCGATCCCTGTCAGGCCGGTTATAAATTCAGGAATATGGCGATTAGGGTTAATAAGCGAAGACCACTCTTCCTCGACGCGATTACCTTTGAATTTGACTGCGGCAATCTCGATAATAGAATCGCGATTCTCGTCCAACCCAGTTGTTTCTATATCTATAGCAACAATAGAATGCATACGATGATTATGATACCTTAAGGATTATATTTGTTGATCTCATAATTAATAGAACAAGTGTACCATAAACGAGAATTTGCTTATGGGGTTTGTATTGACTTGTAGATGACCCATTCTCCATACGTTGCGACAGGTTTGTAATTTTGGACCAGGTATTGAACTCCATCGCGTACTTTAGCAGATCTTTCTTGAAGAGGTTTGTAGAGATTTTCATCCAACTGGCTACTACCGGGTGCGTCGATAATTAGAACGGGCTTATTGTTCAGTATTTGCTGGAAATATTCTTCAAACATGACGCGGCTACCCAATAACTGTAAGGGATATTGATAAACATAACGAGTGGGAGCTTCACGGCGAGCAAGGAAATTTACAACACTCTCTGCGCCTAAAATAAGGACCCGGTCATTTTGTTGCGTATGATTAATTACATAATCAATCACAGGAGCATAACTATTCTCCGCTTCCCTCTCCATATATTCAGAATAATTCCAGATTTGGTTGACTTGTAAAATTAAAACTACAAGCAATGTGAGCAGGGAAATTGAATTTGCAGTTCGGGGTGATGACAAGAAATGTATTTTATTAAGCAATAGGCAAAATAGATAAACCAAAATTCCACTTGATACAGCCATAACCGGAAGTGGCGTTAAGTAATAATGAAGAAGGGAACGTCCGGAAATTGTGATAAGAACGACTTCTATAGGTAAATCAACCAGGGTTAGTAGAATAACAGGCTGGATATTCTCAAATAATTGTTTTCGATGTTCAAAGAGATACATCAAACCTGCCAGCCATCCTAGAATTGCAAGATAAAGGACAGCGCCCTTGCTCATGTACAGAAAACCTTTGATAAAGACCGGAATTAACCGTCTTATTCCTTCATGTTTGCCAATGTAGACAAAATTATAGAGAAACGCTTCGTTCCAATAATCATTTAAGGCGTGTTGACTTGCAAATATTAGAGCCAGGACAGCGGAGAGAAGTAAAATCCCTGCCGAGAGGGATAAAAGATCGGGAAGAGGTGATTTTTTTTGCGAAATACGAATCCAAATTAAGAACAACGCATAAGAGATCCAGATACCGACGGTTGTCTGCTTAAAATAAAATGCAAGCCCCCCGCATACGCCAATCCATAACGTCATAAGAAGTGGATAATTCTTCTTTTGGGCTCTTATTACCAACCAAAAACCAAGTGTTTGAAATATTAATGCATATTCTTCCGTAACGTTGCCCTGATCTAAAATGGTGAGCAACCCCGAAGTCAGTATGACCATTCCGACAATGGCAGGGACAGCGCCTAGTGACTCGTCCAGCGATTTGTATAGGAAGAAAATAGTTAGGAACAAAAACAGAAATTGGAGAAGCCAAACCCCAACAAGCGACTGAGGGCTTAGTAATAATCCCAGGGCGTCTACAAGATAAATAAGAGGCGGTTTATGGTCCCAAACATCCTTGTAGGGGATATCACCCATTAATATTCGCCAGCCAACATAGAGGAAGACCCCCGAATCCCTGGACGGTAAAGTCATGTTTTCGGGGTTACTAGGAAATAACGCAACCAGCGCTCCGATAAACGATAGGAATGTAGGGAGCACAGTTTTTTTTAAGTTGATATGCACAATTGATCTGCTGCTCTTATATAAAATAGTTAATCGTAGAACGAATTGATCGTTTACTTACTTGTTTATGCAATAATTTTATTTTGTCACAAAAGGAAAATAGATACAAACCACCATGAAAATGGTTAATCTATCGGAAGAGTAGATTTTAATTTATCCAAAGTAAAGGAGTCCAATGGTTTTTCTTTGGCCTTTTGCCGAAAAAAATCCTTTATTTGTTTCAATTTCATCACCGGAAGAGGCGCGTCGGTATTGTCAATCTCAGCCTGATCATTGGTGAATATCAATGCTGCGCGAATTTCTGGAATTTCGATTCCGTCCAGTTGTTTACTAAAAAAGCCCTTCACCAATTCGATTTCGTTGGCAATCTCAGAATCCGGACGGCCAATACCCTCCTGGCCGAAAATTGTCATATAGGCTTGCATAAAACCTCCGCCTGAGAGACGCCAGCGATTTTTGTAATACGTTACTTTTCCGCGTTGGTGGTAAGGCTGCAAGATCCACACCCCAGCAGACCCTATCAGCAAATGTGGAACAGGTGAGACATAATGATAGATCGTCATGTCCCCGGGTAAACCTTTAAGAGCCGCGTCCAATTGTTCATCAGGACGGGGGCTGCGTCCCCAGCGGTTGGAGAAATACATCCCTACTTGGGTCATCGTAAAACCTACTATCAAGGCCCCGATAGAATAAACAAACAGATCTGGTCTCGCGAAGGAGAGATACATTCCAATTCCCAAGACACCCAGAGCGCCGATGCTTGTGTATTGACCTATGCGCCCGTTGCGTGTAATCAGCTTTTCATTCTTGATGATTTTCATTTTTTCCTTAATAATTGCTAAATTTTTTCGTAGCCAGACGCGGAGAGCGTTTTTATCAATCCCGAGGATTCGGGGGATTCGTCCTAATTTTTCAAGCTATCTTCGATAGCCGATCGCATAGCATCCAGAATATTCGCGTCGACTGCGTTTTTTGCAAGTTTAATAGCGCTTTTGATCGCAAGGGCGTCGGAACGGCCATGTCCAATCAACACCAGCCCATTTACACCCAATAAAATTGCCGCCCCTTGTTCGCGGGGGTCAAGTAACTTTTTGATGCTGCCAAGTGCAGGCTTGACAAGTAAACCTCCCAACATGGCCAGAGGTCCGCCTTTACTGATCGCTGACTTAACTTCATCCAGGATCAATTTACCCACAGCTTCGGCGGTTTTCAGCATTACGTTCCCCACAAAGCCGTCAGTAACAGCCACATCCACCTTACCACCAATGACCTCCTTGCCCTCTACATTTCCGTAATAATTGAGCCGGGATTTCTTTAATAAAGGCGATGCAGCACGGACGAGTTCGTTACCTTTCCCTTCTTCTTCCCCATTTGATACTAATCCAACCTTCGGATTATGCACCCCGCGCACTTTTTCGGCATAAACGCTACCCATAATGGCAAACTGCACCAGATTCTCAGGTTTGCAGTCGGGATTTGCCCCGATATCGAGAACCACGCACGAACCTGAAGCAGTAGGAAAGATTGGAGCGATTGCCGGCCGATCCACCCCTCTGAGACGCCCCAACCGGAACAAAGCGGTTACCATCGCTGCACCTGTATTTCCTGCAGTTACAAAGGCATCCGCTTCACCCCTCTTTACCAGATCCATACCCACTGCCATGGAATTCTTTGCATCTTTATGCCGTGCTTTAAGAGTTAACTCTTCGCCTTTATCTTCCATGGTTAACATTTCAGGAGCATCAACAACACGGATCGATAAATTACCCAAGTCCTGTGTGCTCAAAACAGGATTTATCTTTAATTCGTCCCCTACAAGAATGATCTCAACGCCATATTCGCGGGCTGCCATAACCGACCCCATCACATCCGGGGTAGGATAATTGTCACTACCCATAGCATCCACAACGATTTTAGTCATCATTTACTCCTGAAAATGTATCTCTGCTTGACAAGCAAACCAAGCCGATTATAATACGCCTGCTTGCGCTGGTGCTGGAATTGGCAGACAGGCATGGTTGAGGGCCATGTGCCGCAAGGCGTGAGGGTTCAAGTCCCTCCCAGCGCACCAAAATATTGGAATATTTGTTTTTTATTTCAGACTTGTTAAATCGTAACGTATTATTATTGAGAATAATAAATAGAAGGACAGTTAAACACTGTCCTTCTATTTATTTAGTCATTGTCCACCTGAACGATAACGGTCTATAAGAGCCTTAGTACGCTCATCTTTGGGCGATTTGAAGATTATTTCAGGGTTATCTTCCTCTATAATTTCGCCTTCTGCCATGACGATGACTCTATCAGCGACGTCACGGGCAAAACCCATTTCATGAGTGACAACGAGCATTGTCATCCCATCTTGTGCCAGCTTTTTCATAACATTAAGAACTTCACCGATGAGTTCCGGGTCGAGAGCGGATGTTGGCTCATCAAAAAGCATTAATTTTGGTTCCATTGCCAAAGCCCGTGCGATGGCGACTCGTTGTTTTTGTCCGCCAGAAAGCCGGTTGGGGTATTCGTCTTTTTTGAAGAGCAGACCCACTCGATCCAAATTCATTTCGGCGATTAAGGCGGCCTGGGATTTGTCCATATTTTTGACCGTGAGTGGTCCCTCCATAACATTCTCCAGGACGGAAAGATGGGGGAATAAGTTAAACTCCTGAAAGACCATCCCGGTTTTCAATCTTACTTCGTGGACAAGCTGGCGATGATTTTTTCCCTTGCCCCCAGCCGGTACCGCTAATTGATCCACCTCAATCGTTCCAGAGGAAGGTTCTTCCAAAAAGTTTATACATCGTAAAAGTGTGCTTTTCCCTGAGCCGCTCCTCCCAATGATGCAAACAACTTCTCTCGGATTAACAATAAGATTGATCTTCTTTAATACTTGAAGGTGGCCAAAGTACTTATCTAAATCAGTCACTTTTACAAGATTTCCCATCCTAGCGATCCCCCCTGGACATACGCTTCTCGATCAAGCCCTGGAAGTAGGATAAAAAGAGGGTCAATATCCAATAAAAAATAGCAGCAATAATCAAGGTTTCGAGATTTCGAAAATGTGCCCGGCCCACTTCGGTAGCCCGCCACATTAATTCGTGAACAAAACCCGTGGCTGATACCAGGGCTGAATCTTTGGTCATTGCAATGAATTCGTTACCGGTGGGGGGAATAGCGAAGCGCAATGCCTGTGGCAGAACAATCCGCCGCATTGTTTTACCCGGGGTCATTCCAAGGGCGAGGGCCGCTTCACGCTGACCTTTGCTGACAGAACTCAACCCCGCCCGGAAGATTTCACTCATATAGGCCCCGTAATTAAGTCCAAGGGCTATAACCCCGGCCCAAAGTCCAGGCAGCACGATGCCCAGTTGTGGAAGAGCGAGGAAAAAGAAAAATATTTGTAAGAATAGAGGGGTGCCTCTGATTAATGAAACATAAAAAGTGCTAACTGCATATAAAGGGGGAAAAGTCGATAATCTCCCCAGGGCTGCAAACAATGCCAATGCCGTTGCAAGAATTATCGATAAGAGTGATATTCCAATAGTGGTATTGATACCTCCCGCGATAAACCGAAGGTTATCGCTCATGAAGGTTGTATCAAGTTTGATCGTATGAAGGCCGAAGGGTAAGGCTTGGCCGCTGAAAATAAATATTAATATTACAAGAAGCAAAAGCCAGGTAAGGCCAACATTGAGCCGAAACCGGGATTCTTTACGCATCTGGGCTTCATAAAGTAATTCTGCCTGGGATTTGGCTTCGCCAGAATCTTTATTAAAAAGGTTCATACCTTATATTCCTTGGCTGGTATGGGACATAATAATCCAGGGAAACAGCATAAAGCCATTTCCCTAGATTCGTTTAGTACAAAGTTAATGCGTAGGAGCTTGAGTGAGGTCGGCCTTGAACCACTTGTTGGACAGTTGAGTCAATGTCCCGTCTGAATGCATATCCTTTACAAACCCATCCAGAGTGGAAACCAGACTCGTTACATCCAATGTGTGTGATTTATCGATCGCAACTGCCAGATCTTCTGAATACACGGGATTGCCAATTTTCACGACGGCGAGACCATTCGCGATGTTTTGGTCGACGACGGTCTCCGAGGTTACATAGCCGACGAAATCCTTGCGGCCTGCCCCAATGGCTTGAGCGCAATCCTGATCGGTGGATAGAGCGACGATCTTGACTCCCGCAGGGGGTTGAGAATAGATGCTAGCGGCAGGCAGGTCGAGCTTGCCACCTAACCAATCCTGGTAGGTTGTGGATGTGCCAACACATAACGATTTACCTGCTAACATATCAAGTGATGTAATTCCAGAGTCCTTGGAAACTGCAACCACGGCGGGTGTGTAATAATATGCCGTAGTAAAATCGAGAACCTTCTGGCGTTCAGGGGTGATGGTCATCGAGCCAACGCTAATATCCCACTTATCTGCCCAACTGCCAGCAGTAATCAGATCCCAGGACGGGGTTGCAAAACAGGTCTCGACACCAAGACGTTTACCAAGTTCAGCCGCCACATCCACATCGAATCCCTGCATTTCGGCGGTGGTTAGCGCATCCGATGGACATTTGGAATCCGCAGGCCGCGATCCGCTTGTATTTAAGAATGACTGGGGGGCATAATTCGGATCAGTGGAGACGAGGATATAACCTCGTGTTTTAATCTGATTAAGCAAATCATTTATAGGGGTTGGTGTAGGGGGGACTGGGGTTGCGGCCGGGGCCTGAGTCATAGCAGGCGGTTGAGTCGCAGCGGTGGTCGATGTAGCGGTGGCACCGCAAGCGTTCAAGAACAATGCACACATTATTACAAGCGCTGACAAAACATGCAGCTTCTTCATTAGATTTCTCCTCCGACAGAGAATTATTTATAACTATTTTTGATAGGGTTAAATGGGAAAATATCGCGAAGCTTTTACCTCCTTCCTGGTCGGCGAATAATTATTAATGGGTAAGGATAGACTATCTTACCGATTTGTGCAAGAGTTATAGTCATTAAAATATTGTACTAAGAGGAGGTTTAATTTGCAGTGGTAAAATAATTCACATATTCCTTTTGAAAAAAATATGTCAGTATAAATTTCAAATAAGCGGTGCGTGAATGAAATTCACAATTACTCAATTATGGGGGGGAGCTATGGCGCGCTGGTGCGTAAAATTTATCAAGGAGACACAACAATGAAATTAGTTTCGATAAAAGAAATGAAATCCATCGAGAAGGAAGCTGATTCCAATGGTTTGACCTTCGACCAAATGATGGAAAATGCAGGGCAAGGTTTAGCCGAAGTTATCAATGACTTATTGATCGAGGATAGCGAACGCGAGATATTCGGGTTAATTGGGCCGGGAAATAACGGCGGGGATACCCTGGTCGCAATGACGCACCTTGCCGCAGATGGTTGGCTTGCCAGAGCCTATCTGGTCCATCGCAAAAAAGATCCTTTGGTTGAGCGATTTGAAAAAGCCGGCGGTGAGGTTGCTTTTGGAGAAGAAGACGGAAAACTATCAAGTCTAAATGCTTTTCTTCAGACAGCAACTATTGTACTGGATGGTCTCCTGGGAACCGGAGTTAAGCTGCCATTGAAAAGTGAATTTGCAAAAATCCTCTCTGAAGGAAATTCTATTATTGATAATATTGATGAACGACGACCATTTGTTATTGCGGTGGATTGTCCTTCGGGTATGGATTGTGATACCGGCGAAGCCGCTCCAGAATGTATTCCAGCTGATCTAACAGTCACCATGGCTGCGGTCAAACAGGGGCAATTAAAAATGCCGGCGTATGCTTTACTCGGTGATTTACAAGTCGTAGATATTGGTTTACCCGATAACCTGAAATCATGGAACTCCGTTCAAGTTGAGGTTGCCGAAGCAAACGTGGTCAGCGTGATCCTGCCAGACCGAGAAGTAACTGCTCACAAAGGAACCTTTGGTACGGCTCTGATCGTAGCCGGCTCTGTTAATTACACGGGAGCCGCATTGCTTACGGGTGAGGCTGCATATCGTATTGGTACGGGTTTGGTGACAATGGCTGTGCCATCGCCGATCCACGGGATTTTAGCCGGCCAATTGGCTGAAGCGACCTGGATCCTTTTACCCAATGAACTTGGCGTTATTTCGGCGGGTGCAGCTGAAGTTTTAAAGAAAAATATGGAGCGAGCTACTGCCCTTCTCATTGGTCCAGGGTTGGGAATGGAAGATACGACAAAGGACTTCGTACATAGCATTTTTACTGAGAAACCTGTGCGGGAGAATGCTAGCACCCGTATTGGCTTTTTACCAAGCGGAGACAAGCAAAGGCAAGAAACAAAGAATGTAATACCTCCAGTTGTTGTTGATGCAGACGGTCTAAAATTACTGGCCAGGATCGATAACTGGCATAAGATTCTTCCGCCGGTAGCGGTCCTTACTCCGCACCCTGGTGAAATGTCGGTGCTAACTGGATTATCTGTAGAAGAAATCCAAAAGGATCGTCAGGCAATTGCCAATAAGTTCGCAAATGATTGGGGACATGTGGTCGTGTTAAAAGGTGCATTCACGGTTATCGCATCTCCTGATGGACGCATGACGATAATCCCCGTTGCATCATCCGCTCTTGCCAGAGCAGGGACGGGCGATGTTTTAGCGGGTCTTATTGTTGGGCTACGGGCACAGGGAGTGGAAGCTTTCGAAGCTGCGGTGGCCGGGGCATGGATCCATGCGCAGGCAGGATTATATGCAGCAAGCAAGTTGGGGACGACCACATCCGTTCTAGCCGGTGATGTGCTTAATTCCGTTAGTAGTGTACTTGCGGATTTGAATTGAAGGTTCACGCATTCTAGCTAAAATTTGTCTTTATGTATAAAGACGCTCCTCATTCAGAGGAGCGTCTTATTATAAATACTGGATTATGTTCAAGGTACGGAAACTAACTCTTTAGAAAATCCTCCAAAGCCTCTTTGCTGATCCGGTAGGCTGTTCCCACTTTTTTAGCTTTCAGGCTGCCGTCTTTAATTGCGGACATTACATCATCTTCCGTGACCTTCATGGCGGCAGCTGCCTCGGATGGAGTCATTACATCAGGCAGAGCATTCTTAGCGCCGCCACCACCTTGTAACGTATTTGCCATTCCGCCCTGCAAGGCCTGGCCCATCAAGTTGCCAATACCCATCCCTGCACCGATCCCGGCTGTCAGACCCGCGCCGCCGCTTTGATTGTTGGCTGCGTCGCGCATAGCATCCGCCGCCTGCAATTGGGTATATGTTGACATATCGAGCATCCCCATATCCCGTAATTCCTGGGCTGATTTGTCAGACGGTTTCAGATTACCAACATAAAAGGTTTTTAGTGTTAAACCAAGGGCCTCAAAATCGTCCTGTGTTTTGGCGCGGACGCCCGCACCGATTTCCTCTGTGAGACCAATGATCTCGGGAACGGAATGTTTTGCACCGGTTTCACCCAATACATCCTGAAGTTTAGAAAGGAGCATCGTTCGCATTCGATCTTCAATATCAGATGAATTGTAGGTACCCTGCGTGCCAACGATCTTTGTTACGAACATTTGCGGATCACTGACCTGGAATGAGTAGGTTCCGAAACCCTGCAGGAGGGCAACTCCCAGCCCCATACCCGGATTCCTGACAATAATTGGCTGCGGTGTACCCCATTTTTTATTCGCAAACTCTTTCATGGAAACAAAGTAAACTTCAGCTGGAAATGGTGTCCGATCGTTGAAAGCCTTGCCAATGAAGTTAATAAGCATTGGGACGTTGGCTGTTGCGATAGTATGGCGACCGGGTTTAAATACGTCCAAAGCGTTCCCGTCACGAAAGAACACTGCGGTCTGGGCCTCCCGTACAATAACTTGTGAGCCAATACGATAATCGCCTATCGAACTATCATCGGGGAAGCGATGGACGATTTCATCCGCCATTTCATTTGGATATTCTATGACATCAAAAATTCTGGCCATTTTTTGCTCTCTCCTTTTTCATAATAACGGTTTGATTATAGTCGAAGGGCTTACTCGATACAAGAACCGTTTATCCTATTCTTACTACGTATAAAACCGGTAAATGTTGCAAGGAAGAGATATATTCCACCATAGGATTCACCTTTTTTTAAGAGACAGTTTTATGGTGCCTTGATTATGAAATCAGGATTTCATTTGCTTTCCGGTAGCTTTTTCCCGGATCATCAGGATTTCGGCCAGAATGCTTACCGCAATTTCGTTAGGCGTTTCTGCGTGCAATTCAAGCCCAATCGGAGAGTGGATGTGAGCGATTTTTTCGGTAAGTACTCCATGAGAAATTAATTCCCTGACGGTAGTTGCCCAGCGGCGCTTCGATCCTATCACTCCAATATATCCAGCCTGTGTATCCAGCAAAGTTGGAAGTCCGTCAACGTCAACAGAAGACCCGCGCGTCGTTAAGACGATATAAGTATAACGATCGATATTCAGGTGTTGGGGGAGTTCCATCATGGGGCAAACATAAAAAACGTCAGCGTCGGGTTGGGACTCTTTATTACAAAATTCAGGTCTGTCATCCGATACGGCAACGTGAAATCCCAGCCATTTAGCCAAATGGGTCACTGCTTTGCCAACATGCCCACCGCCAATGATAAGCAAAGTGATGGGAGGAATTATAGGTTCCACAAAGACCTCTACTTGTCCACCGCAAACACCAGGATCGCCATTTGACGGATCGGACATGTTGTAGTGAAGTAACCGAGATTGGCCATCGTTTAATGCCGATTTGGCTTCATCCCTGACGCGGTTCTCCAACTCGCCCCCACCAACTGTCCCAACGAACCGGCCATTTGGGTATACCAACATCTTGCTGCCCTGGTGGCGCGGAGTGGAGCCCTCGCTTTTTGTTATTGTACATAAAACGGCGGATCCGTTCGATCTTTCGATTTCCGCCAACGCTTGATAAATTGTGTCCATAGTTTATTCATGCTGATTTTATCCGATTTTCAAATTATAAATACAATTACGGTCCCCATTTTGGCTGCCAATCAGGTTCTGGGTTGTTGGTTAGTTGCCTTGTACTATGACCGTCTGCGCGCATAATATATAAATCGGCCTGGTTATTGTTACGCAAGGAATTGTAGACAATATACTGACCATCTGGAGAATATGCCCCGGCGGCATTGTTGCCACCAAAAGTCAATTGTGTGATCGCGGTTGTGCGTATATTGATGGCGTAGATCTCCCGAGCTGCCACCGGTCCAGCAAAGATCAAAATGTTATTATCGTTGGGAGACCAATCTATGCTGCCCCCGATGTCGGTAAGGTCATGGGAAAGACGGCGAGGCTGCGCTTTGAGATCTTGAAGATCGAGTAAAAAAATTTCAAATGTGTAGTTTGTGTCCACCGCCATCGCAAACGCTATTGAATTTCCGTCCGGTGACCAGGCCGCACCGACAATATCTTTCGACCCACTATACAAAAGGTGCGGACTTTCTCCCGCCGGCCCCATAAGCCATAAAGATGAAAGGCCAGCCGCAACCTTGTTTATAAATAGGATTTGTTTACCATCCGGTGAATACTCAGGCGAAAAAGTGTTTCCTATGTTGTCGGTCAGTTGGATTAATTTTGAATTTTCAAGGTTCAGCAGATAGAGGTCGAAGTTATCGTATTTATTAATTGCGAAAACGACGGAACTACTACCTGGAGATATCGTCGGGTAATAAGCGTTGTTAACCCCATCTGTCAATTGTTTATATCCCGACCCATCTGCGTTGATTAGGCAAATCTGGTTTATATTTTTTCTTGTACAAGTAAAGACTACGTGACCACCGTTAATACTGGTTGGAAAAGGCCGAGGGGTAGCAGTAGGGGTGGGTGGGGGAACCTTGATATTTGCCGGGTTGATATTTGTTATAAATTGAAAGGGAGTTATCAGTGAGAAAAGAATAATAATGACGGCTATAATGATAAGACTGATAGGCAGTAAAGGGCCGCTTCGGCGTTCCTGCCTGAAAAGGTTTTTTCGCCTCTTACGCGAATCGTATTTCATTGTTTTTCTTTTTAATCAAAAGATAGCAGCAATCCCCAATGATATTTATGAATATTCTTTTGCATGAACCCGCATACGAATAGCATCTACCAATGCATGTATGTAATCCATCCCACTTTTACTCGGTTTTTTTTCGAAGTGTTTCCACCGACGCGCTTCGAAAAACAAGCAGGTCCGAAGGTCGGTCAGCGATTGGTCCAAGCCTTGATGATTGCGATATGTAGTCACTCCAAGCTGGGCTATCTCGCGGCATTTCTTAAACGAGCCCCAATGGTCATAACCATTGAAGGTAAAAGCAAACGGCTCGATTTTCGTCCACCCAGCGCGCTGAGCGGGGATGTCGCTTTCGATTAATTGAGTATTCGGAATTTTATCCATAGATAAACTTATAATAATCCTATAATATTTTACTCGTCATTAAGGAAAATAAGGAATGAATCAAAACCGAGTTTTAATGTAGTCTGATCGGTTTCTTTAAGATTTTATTTGCCCCTAAGTGCTCTCCAGACCTTCTCTGGCAAGATCGGGTTAGCATTCACGTTTATTCCTACCGCATCGAAAACCGCATTTCCCACGGCGGGTGCCACCCCGTCCATCGGAATCTCCGCAACTGCCTTAACACCGAAGGGATGACTCGGTTCGAAGGTTTCGACGAAGATCGTGGTCAATTCGGGCATTTCGTTAGAGCGGAAGATGTGGTACCGGTCCAGGTCGCGTTCGATTGCATTTCCCTTTTCGTCGTATCTCATTTCTTCACAAACTGCGTAGCCAAGTGCTTGTG
>CAZPCR010000038.1:11266-13038 GCA_964585035.1 uncultured Anaerolineaceae bacterium | reverse complement strand
CTGGCTGGAAAGCCGTCTCGCGAGCACGGTTGATCGCCTGCTGGTTGGGATCTTGAATTCCAGCGTGTCCGTTAATTTTGTGGTGACGAAAGGAGAGGAATCCGATGCGGCCGAAACGGATGCACCCGAGCAAGTCCAGGGTGAAGCCAGTGAACCGCGCGCCCGCCATTCCTCCCTTAACCCTCGTTATACGTTTGAGACGTTTGTGGTCGGTTCAGGTAACCGGCTGGCTCATGCAGCCTGCCAGGCTGTTGCCGAAAAGCCTGCGCGCGCCTACAATCCGCTTTTTCTGTACGGGGGAGTCGGGCTAGGAAAGACCCATTTACTGCATGCGATCGGGAATGCCTGTTATTCACGCGGTTTGAACGTTCTTTACGTTTCATCGGAAGAGTTCACGAACGAGATCATCAATGCCATTCGTACCCATACTACGCAGGCTTTCCGTGAAAAATACCGCTCCGCCGACGTTCTTTTGGTGGATGACATTCAATTCATCGCGGGTAAAGAGAGCACGCAGGAGGAGTTTTTCCACACCTTTAATACACTGCACGGACAGGACAAGCAAATCATCGTTTCTTCCGACCGCCCTCCCAAATCGCTGGTCACTCTGGAAGAGCGCATGCGCTCCCGATTTGAATGGGGGCTGGCCGCGGATATTCAACCTCCGGATATGGAAACACGGCTGGCAATCCTGCGCGCCAAGGCGGAAAGCACCGGTCGTTATATTCCCGACGAAATATTGGAGAATGTTTCCCGGAGAGTCCAGTCCAATATCCGTGAATTGGAAGGTGCATTGAACCGCATCATTGCCTTTGCCGATTTGAGCGGTCAGGCGCTCACCTTGCAGGTTGTCGAAATGGCCCTGGCTGACCTTTTACCCCAGCGCCAGAACGTCGATCCTGGAAAGATCATGGAACTGGTCGCTCATGAATGGCAGACATCCGTGGATGCTTTGCTGGGTCGGGACCGATCTCAGAAGATCGCCGAGCCGCGCCAGGTTGCAATGTATCTCATGCGGAAAGAGACGAATGCCTCGTTGCCGCAGATTGGCGAGGTATTGGGCGGCCGCGACCATACCACTGTAATGTATGCCATACAAAAGATCGCCAACCAGATAGAAACCAAGGCCGAACTGCGGAAACGTGTTATCAGTGTAAAACAACAGCTATATGGGCAGACCGCAGTCGTATAACCTGTAATTCTTAACGAACCCGCGGCAAGTTTTTTTCCTTATCATCTATGGTATAATCCCGCCGCTTCATTCAATAAAGTTGTCTGAAGGAAGCACATCTTGCCCGGGATGGGCATCAAGCATCCCTGAGCGGGTCTGGCCTTGAAAAGGCTGCATCCCCGCTAAACTCGCTCCGTTCCATCGCCAGGAAAGCCCTGCGCGACCGGAGGACGGAAACAATTAAGGAGAAATCATGGCTGTCGTTTCAATGAAAGCCCTGCTTGAGAGCGGCGTCCACTTTGGACACCGGACGAACAAGTGGGATCCTCGTATGAAGCCTTACATCTTCACCGAACGTAATGGCATTCATATTATCGATCTGCAGCAGACCGTAAAACTTCTGAACCAATCCTATAACGTGATCAGGGATGCGGTTGCCAATGGCGGGACCGTCATGTTTGTCGGTACCAAGCGCCAGGCACAAGAGACCATCAAGGATGAAGCAATGCGTGCGGGAATGCCGTATGTTACCGAACGCTGGCTGGGCGGAATGCTGACCAACTGGTCCACCATGTATGCCCGGATCCAGGAACTAAACCGG
>CAZPCR010000038.1:0-11166 GCA_964585035.1 uncultured Anaerolineaceae bacterium | reverse complement strand
GAGTCCACGCTGGCCAAATTGAGCGCTACTCGTAAACCTGAGGATGTGCTGCCTGAAAATGAAAAGGTCGAAGAGAAACCTGCAGAGCCTGTCAGCCCGGCAGACGATAAGAAAACCGATGTCGCCACTGAAGACGGCAAATAGAAAGCAATCTTAAACAAGGATAGTAGGATGGAAATTACCACCGAAATGATCAAAGAATTACGCGCCGCTACCAATGCAGGCGTCCTTGATTGCCGCAAGGCTCTCCAGGAATCGAATGGCGATTTTCAAAAAGCCGTGGACTGGCTGCGCGAAAAAGGAATGGCGACCGCGGCCAAACGAGCCGACCGCGATGCCTCGAACGGCATGGTTGAACTGTATTCTCACGGCGGCGGACGCGTCGGTGTGATGGTGGAAGTGAACTGTGAAACGGATTTTGTTGCCCGCTCGGACCAGTTCCGTACCCTGGCCCATGAGCTGGCCTTGCAGATTGCAGCCGGCGCACCAAAATACGTTAAGGCCGAGGATATCCCTGCCTCCGAACTGGAACATGAAGGTGAGATTGCCCGCGCCCGTGCCAAGGATGAAGGTAAAAAAGGTCCTGTGGTGGATAAGATCGTCGAGGGCCGCCTTGAAAAATTCAAGGATGAGGTATGCCTGCTTCGCCAGAATTATGTGCGGGATGAAACTACGACCATCGAGAAGGTCATCATGCAGAATGTGGCCGCCATTGGGGAGAATGTCGTTGTGCGCCGTTTCCAACGCTGGGAATTGGGTGAAAGCACAAGTGAAGCTTGATCTGAAAAGGCCAACCCTCTGGTTGGCCTTTTTCTTAATCTTTTATCCTATCGGATCGGTGAGAGCATAAGGAGTCGCACATGTCGAAACTTAAATATAAACGTGTCCTTCTTAAGTTAGGTGGAGAGTCGATTGCCGGAAAGACAGGCATGGGGATCGACGTGGATGAAGCTGAGTCGATCGCCTACCGCATCAAGGAAGTGTGTGACTTGGATGTGCAGGTAGCCCTGGTCATTGGCGCAGGGAACTTGTGGCGCGGGAAACATGGACTTGAAAAGGGCATGGATCGCTCGACCGCCGATTATATGGGCATGCTTGGCACAGTAATGAACTCCATGGTCTTGATGGACGCACTGGAGCGTATCGGTGTCTTAACCCGCGTACTATCCGCCATAGAAATGCGGGCAGTGGCCGAGCCATATATTCGCCGGCGTGCCATACGGCATCTTGAAAAGGGCCGCCTGGTTATCTTTGCCGCCGGGACGGGAAACCCATTCTTTTCAACCGATACCGCCGCCGCTTTGCGCGCCTCAGAGATTGACGCGGATGTGGTGATCAAAGCCACCAAGGTGGATGGTGTGTATGATTCTGACCCGCAGAAAAACCCCAACGCTTTGAAGTTCACCAGGCTTAGTTATATCGAAGTGCTCAACCGCCGGCTCGAAGTGATGGATAGCACGGCGGTTACTCTTTGCATGGAAAATAACCTGCCGATCCTTGTGCTCAATCTCTGGGATCCCAAGGCGCTGGTCGGAGCGCTCAAAGGGGAAAAGGTTGGGACACTGGTCGGGGCTTAAGGCTTGGTATTGAGGATATCACCCTGGTTCCAAACCCCGCCCATGGAATAGATATTTTGAGTCTCTCTTTTTTTGAGAGACTCTCTTTTTGCTTGCATTTGCTCTCTGGGTTACCTGCTCCCATAGCATAATTTTCTGTTTTAGAGTATCCTTAATAAGACCAATCCCTCTGGAGCAGCCGTGATAAAAGACATCCTGAAAGACGCTGAGCACCGCATGCTGGGTGCGATCAAAAATCTGAGTGACGACCTGGCCGCCATCCGCACCGGACGCGCCAACCCCGCTCTTGTCGAGCGCTTGATGATCAATTATTATGACACGCCAACACAGTTGATGCAGCTGGCCGCGATCAGTGTGCCGGAGCCGCGGTCGCTGATGATCAAACCTTTTGACACAACCACGCTCAAGGAGATCGAGAAGGCCATCCAGTCTTCCGACCTGGGCTTGAATCCCAACTCCGACGGTAAAGTGATCCACCTGAACCTGCCTCCCCTGACTGAGGACCGCCGCCGCGACCTGGTCAAACAGGTGCATGGCCGTTTGGAAGAATCACGCGTAGCCATCCGTAACATCCGTCGCGATTCGCATAACGACATACGCGACTTTGAGAAGGAAAAACTCATCTCTGAAGACGATATGAAAAGCGGCGAAGAAGACCTTCAAAAACTAACCGACAAATTCATAGAAGAAGTGACCGAGGTCGGTAAGAAAAAAGAATCAGAGATCATGGAAGTGTGATTGCCACAGACCACCGGGATAGGGAAAAAAGTACAGTTATGGAATTTGTGTGGAACTCGTGGTAAAAGTTTTCAATGCCTGACCAATCCATTAATTTACCTCTCGCTAGAATCCCTCAACACGTTGCCATGATCATGGACGGAAACGGGCGCTGGGCACTTTCGCGTGGGTTGCCTCGTATGGCAGGTCACAAGGCAGGCACCGAAAACCTGCGCCGTGTGATCACTGCCTCGGTGGAGTTTGGCATCAAGGTTTTGACCATTTATGCCTTCTCGACCGAGAATTGGGGACGTCCCCCCGAAGAAGTCCGTGGTTTATTGACCATCCTTGAGGATGTTATTGACCGTGAGCTCAATGAGCTCCATAAAGAGGGTGTGCAGCTTCGTCACCTTGGCCGGCTGGAACAGCTTTCACCGGCGATTCAAAAAAAGGTGCTGCATGCCATGGAGTTGACCAGGAATAACAACCACCTGATCCTGAACATCGCGTGGAACTATGGCGGGCGGGATGAGATCATCCAGGCCATCCAGCACATGATGAAGGATGGCGTGGAGCCTGACAAGGTTACGGATGAGCTGGTCAGCCGGTATCTTTATACCGCGGGCGTGCCTGACCCCGACTTGATCATCCGAACGTCCGGTGAGTTACGCATCAGCAATTTCCTGATCTGGCAGGCCGCGTATTCAGAATGGTATGTTACTCCCACCTATTGGCCCGATTTCGGTAAGGAAGAATATTACCGTGCTCTTGAAACGTACAGCCAGCGCGACCGTCGTTATGGAGGCGTTTCTGAAGCAGTAGCTAACAAGAGCCATGGTTAGAAGAACCGTTACAGCCCTGCTCTTGATCGTGACGATCCTGCCGGCAGTCTATTTTGGGGGAGTTCTTTATTTTATTTACATGAGTATATTTGTGGTGACTGCCGCCGTTGAATACGCTCATATTTTTCAAATCACAAAGTTCGAGCCGAGCCTACCATTAACGGTGGGTGGTACCCTGCTTATCCTGTTCATACGTACTTTCATGCCTGCATGGTCGGAGTTGGCCTTCGCCGGATTGATCCTGCTTGCCATGACAATCCATATATTTGCTTATGAGCGCGGCCGTGACCAGGCAGCGCTTGATTTTGTGATCACTGTGGGCGGCTTTACCTACCTCGGCTGGGTTGCGGCGTACATTATAGACTTGCGCATGCTGCCCCAGGGAGCCTGGTGGGTGATGCTCGTTTTTCCCGTCATCTGGATGACAGACTCGGGCGCTTACATGATCGGGGCCCGTTACGGCCAGCACAAGATGTTCAAGCGCATTAGTCCCAAAAAATCATGGGAAGGTTATCTTGCCGGTGTTTTTATGGGTGTTATTTACGGGGGGTTTTTAGCGTTTGCCTATACAAAATTCGGTCATTTGCAACTAGACGTGACACAAGGTGCCTTGCTGGGCCTTGTGATCAGTGCCTCCAGCATCCTGGGGGATCTCGGCGAAAGCCTTTTCAAACGCTTTGCCAATGAAAAAGATTCAGGCACCTTCCTGCCGGGTCATGGCGGCGCATTCGACCGTGTCGATTCGTTGATCTGGGCCGCTGTGATCGGCTTTTTCTGGATCCATTTCTTTCTTTTGTAACCGGGGGCCATATGAAAAAATGCGAATCCACTACGTGCTATTAAATAGTAGAAAACGAAAGTTAACGCGAAACGTTCTATCCGGAATTTAGTATATATATTTAATCGTGTGATGGCTCATAGAGTCGTATATGGTTATCCGGCTACAGCAACCCGGTCGCGGCCTTCATGCTTGGCACTATAAAGAGCGGCATCCGCGGCTCGCAAGACTTCGTCGCTAGTGCTGCCGTTATCGGGATAGGCGGCGACGCCGAGTGATAGAGTGGGAGAGGTTATCATTTGACCATTATGTTGCATTGGCAACGTTCTGAATTCCTGAAGGTATCGCTCGGCGCAGAGGCGTGTCTGTTCCAGGCTGGCTTCAGGCAGAATAAGTATGAACTCCTCTCCGCCGAAACGGCAGGCAATATCGCTGCCGCGGGTATGTTCTTTTAGAAAATGGCCAAGTTGCCGCAGGACCGAGTCGCCGATATGGTGGCCGTTAGTGTCATTAATGTGCTTAAAATGATCGACATCCAGCATGATAATACCCACTGGTTTCTGGCTGCGAGCCGCACGGCTCAGCTCGCGCTCCAGTGTTTCTTCCATATAACGTCGGTTGAACAAGTCGGTCAGTGAATCTCGGATGGATTGCTGGCGAAGCGTTTCGCGCAGCTTCAGATTCGCCAATGCCAGGGCCACACTGTCGGCCACGATGCTGGCCAACTGCTCCAGGGCATCATCGAACGATGGCTTGTCGGTCCCTGGTGCTGACTGCAGGTTTAATATCCCCAGCGTTTCCCCATGCGCCAGTAATGGCAGGCAGGCCGAGAAATCCGGCGAAGAGGCTCCCAAATGACGGCATGCAATGTTGGCGCGGCCCAGTCCGGATAAATGCGATTGTCCTCGCCTCAATGCCCAACAATCCTCCAATCCAAAGGTCTTGGATTTAGGTGGTGTTGGTCCCCATGTAGAAACGGATTCCACCCGGTTCCGGCTGTTGTTGATGATATACAACCCACCCAGCTCAGCCGGGAATAACCTGCTCAGCAACTTGGCTGAGACTTGATACACTTCCTCGATCGCGACGCAAGCCTGCAATTGTTCCTGCAGTTCGTTAAGTAAAGTCATCTGGTTGACACGCTCGGTGAGTCGGGCGTTGGCCAGGCGAACAGCTTCTTCGGCCTGAATGCCATCGGTAATATCACGGGAGATGCCGATAAGACCGATCAACAGACCTTTCTGGTCGTGCATAGGCACTTTTGTCGCTGAAAACCACCGGGGTTGGCCCTCAGGGGTCGGAATGAATTCCTGATGGCCAATGATCGGCTGACCTGTTCGGAACATTTCCTGTTCCTCTGTAAATACATTGGGGACCAACTTTTCAGTTAGAAAATCAGCATCCGTTTTGCCAATCGCCTGCTGGAAAATGCTCACACCCAAAAAACGAGCCTGCGCTTTGTTGATACGGGTAAAACGCGAATCGGTGTCCTTGAAATAAATGTTGTCGGGAATATTATCCATAAGCGCTTGCATCAGATCGCGTTCCTGGTTAAGAGCCGTCTCGGCTTGTTTGCGGTCGGTGATATCGAGCATGGTCGTGAGAGCATGCGCTTCACCTTCAAGTACCAAAATATCGGCAGATAACAACATATTGCGGAAATCACCGGATTTTGTTCGGAACACAATTTCAAAGTTATTTACTGAGCCATGCTCTCTGAATTGTTTCGTTAGTTCATCCCACTCGTCCATATTGGTATTAATGTGTAACTCGTTCAAACTACGGCCGATAACTTCTTCGCGTGTATATCCAAACAGGCTCAGGAAACTCTCATTCACATCGAGGAAGGAATTATTCGTCATGCGGGTGATGCTCAGTGCAGCCGGGCTGGTGCGAAACGCCTTGGCGAAACGTTCCTCGCTCTGTCGGAGATTTGCCTCGGCCTGTTTGCGCGAGGTGGTATCACGGATGGCAGCTGTTACCAGGAGGCCTTCAGCAGTTTCTACTGGGCTTAGGCTGATCTCCACCGGGAACTCAATGCCATCCCTTCGTAAACCATAGAGATCAAGACCTGCGCCCATCGCGCGTACACGGGGCGCAGTGTAATAGTCTGTACGGTGACCGGCATGATCGCCTCGGAACCGCTCCGGTACGAGCAGGTCCAAAGATTTTCCGATCAAGCCTGCGCGATCGTAACCAAATAAATTTTCCATTTGGGAATTAACGAGGGTGATAATTCCTTGTTGATTGATAATAACAATCGCGTCCGGGGCGGCTTCCAGAAGCGCCCGGAATTTAGCCTCAGCCTGCTCAACCTCGGTAACCTGGCCTTCAAGTTTCTGGTTTGCATCTGTCAATTGGCCGGTTCGCTCCAGAACCCGGCCTTCAAGTTCGGTGTTCAACCGGTGAATTTTCTCTTCGGCTTGCTTCCTGGCCAGGTCAATCCGGTAAAGCGAAGCAGTACTCCAGGCGATCAAAAAGGTAAAGACGACAATGCTAGATATCGCGAAAATCGCGACGCCGAATAGAGTTCCATACAGACCTATTTGCTGACCCTGCAACCGCAAGAAACCAATCAGGATTGGAATGACAACAGCCGCAGGCAGGAGGCGACGAGCCAGAACGCCTGCGGCGCCGTCGCTCGATACAATAACCATCAAACCTTGATCTGGTCGGACAAATAGAATGCCCAGACATAGGAATAAAAATGTAATTGCTGTAGGCAGTGCAATGGAAATAAAAGAGGCGATACGATATAGCGACTCAACGCCATACAGATACCCAATCACTGCAAAAAGCGACAATAAGCCTGCGGCCAAAGTTAGGGATTGGGCCATGCGATAGCGGTGGTAGATGTCCAAGATTAATAAAGCTGACCCGAGCAAAAGAAAGTTGAAAGCTGTAACTGGTGACATCCGGCCGGGATAAACCCCGGAAAGAAGGGAGGCATCTTTGAACAGCAGTTGATCAAACCCCAAATTCCATCCGAATATGTACTCGATCAAAGTTAAGAAGCCAACCAAGGTGACCAAAATGGCACAGGCACGTCGGAGGAACAGCAGCCTTGGATCACTCCCTTTGGTTTGCAGAAGCAACAACGCCAGGGCGGCAATGAAAAAGGTCAGCGCTGTGTTTGCTTTTATGGATATCATCCCCGGAATGATGCTCTGCATTACCGTAATATTGAGTAACCAACCCAATAGCACCAGGCTGCCCACCAGCATTGTGATTCCAGCGGCAACTTTCGACCACCGTTGAAATAGCGGAATTTGGTGGTCCTGGGTATTAACTGACATGTTTACCTCACGTCTCGCGGAACACAAAGAACTCGAATTTCTATTGGATCGATAGATGAAGGTATTACTTTTAGGTAAGACAAGTGTCACCGCGCCTTATGCTAAGCAAGAGGCGCGGTTGAGAATATTCACCTGTTTGGTTTTCTGAAGTATGGGGAAGAATTTTAAGCACCGAATTTTCTTAGCAAGAAAGCGCTGTCTCTTACTTTAAATTATAGTTGGCATGTTGCTGCGGAAATATTGCACTTCCCACTTAATAATTTACCCCTCTGGCACCAGTTCGGAGGGCCTACTGACAATAGGGGCACGGAGCGGTAGATCGTTCACTGGTTTTCGCATAAATGCCGAAACTTATTTTTCATCATTTATAGGGTAAATAAAAAATAAACTGGTTTGGAAGCATATTAAGCTGAAGGATGCACCTTGTAATTATGCAGTACTCTGTGACAATTAAAAGGTAGTTATTGATTCGCTATAGTTAAGGGCTTGTGCGCTTCTTCACACAGTCTGCGTTGTTCTTGACACTTCCATCCCTTATACGTATAATCCCCGTCGCCTTCCTCGCTAGCTCAATTGGCAGAGCGGGCGGCTGTTAACCGCTAGGTTCGAGGTTCAAGTCCTCGGCGAGGAGCTTTTGACCCCAATTAGCGCTTTTAGCTCAGTTAGCTAAAAGCGCTTTTTATTGCACTATCTTGGCGATCCAAGAATTTTTTAGAGCAAGTTGAACACAGATCTATTCGATAGGAGGGTTGCCTAGGATCGTGTTTTCGTTACCCCAATTCTGTCCCTTTTTCCGGATTTCCCCGACTTAACCAGTAGAATACCGTAAACAGGGAGCTTGCATGCAGATTACCCCAGCTCAAGATGAATCGGCTTTGGTCAGGGCTGCTCAAACGGACAGCGAGGTATTTGCCCTCTTATATGACCGCTATGTCCAGCGGTTATACCACTATTGCTATCACCGTACAAACAACGCCCATGATGCCGAGGATCTGACGGCACAAACTTTTCTGGCTGCATTGGAAGCGTTTCCACATTACCGGAGGGACGGTCATTTTGCGGCCTGGTTATTCACGATTGCCCGTAATAAGGTTGTGGATTACTACCGCCATACCCCGAATGTTCCACTGGATGAAGCGATGGCGCCACCGTTCCATTCCGATCTGGCAAATGAAGCTGAATCCTCACAACAAAAAGGAATACTTTTGCATGCGATCCGAGTACTAAAGGAAGATGAACAGGAATTGATCCGCCTGCGTTACGTTGCAGAGTTGTCCTTCGCTGAGATCGCCAGAGCACTTCACAAGAGTGAAGGCGCCACAAAGAAAATGTTGTATCGCCTGCTGGCACGCTTGAAGAGCCAGATGGAGGCCGGGCATGAGTGAGCATATGTCTCCTGAATTTGAAGCACGGCTCCACGATCTGCTGGTTGCGCCTGATGCAAACACTGCATTCGTGAGCGATCTGCGGTCCAAACTCATCGAAAGGATGGATGTGAAAACAACACGTCGCTTTTCTCCCCGATTGGTGTGGGGTATTGCCATCGTGCTGGTTTTGCTGATCATCGGATTGCTGGTATTTTCTCCGCAGGTTGTCGAGGCCATGAGACGCCTGTTGGGATACATCCCTGGCGTGGGTTATGTTGAACAAGGGCCTGCCCTGCGGGTTTTAGCTGCGCCTGTGACGGTCCAAAAAGAGGGTCTGACAGTCACCATAGAAAAGGGGGCGGCGGATTCGCAGCACACTGTGCTTCTTGCGCAGGTCGAGGGTGCGACGGATCTGCAGCGCGCTATGCTTCTTGCCCAGGTCTTAGGATATCCGCGAGAACATTATGACACCCCAAATGGCGTACTGACTTGTAAGGACAGCCTGCGTCTTGTGTCGGCAGATGAAACTGTTCAGGAGATATCTGGAGTTGACACAAGCTCTGATGAGCAGAACGATGCGATCACATTTGTTCGATATGAATTTCAGGCAATGCCGGCCAAACCCTTGGATGCCACGCTTGAAATTCCATGCTTATTGTTTGACGAAACCTATAAAGACTGGTCGATCCCGCTTCATTTTCAAGTCGCGCAAGGGACGAATCAAGTTTTCCCAGTGATCGAATTGCCGACCTCACTTCTGGCTCAACCCGTTCCAACCAGCGTTTCAACACCTGCCTCAGAATCTGCACCTGCCGGTTTTTCGATCGTCTTGAAAAGCGTGGCAGAGCTCAAGGATGGATACGTATTATCAGGAAGTTACCAGTGGAGCGATACACACATCGATCAATCCGCGGTTAATATTCCTGACCCCACTATTACCGATGCGAAGGGACAGGACGTTCCATTTCAGCCAGTTGACACCGGCCCCTCTGCGGATTCCCGTCCTCAGCAAATACCGTTTGCCTATCAGATCACAGGAAAGGACTTCGCCTGGCCGCTGCACATCATTGTCAATGCGATCAGTGTGATCCAACCCGAGCAAGGTACCTTTCAATTTGACGCGGGGCAAAACCCTCAGATCGGTCAAACCTGGAATGTGAATATCAATGTGCCTGTCGGTCAGCATGTCATTCATGTAGAGACCATCCAATTAACCGCTGATGGCACACCGACGCTGGTCGGCTTTGAATTCACCATGACTTCCGACCCGTTTGTAGCCAACGCAGAAGTTAATGACAAAAATCCGATCATTGTTTGTAAGGGAGGATGCGGTGGCGGCGGAGGAGGTGGCGGAGGCGGCGGCCCATTTTCCTACGGTTGGGGGATGCAAGGTTACGTGCCTGCCGGTTTAAAGACATTTGTGATCTCTAATATGTCAATTATCTTCAACGGACCTTGGCAGGTAAGCTGGCAACCATTATCCCCCTAGATTGTGACAAACATGATGCCGCGAATCACCAGGTTTGGGAGTCGGATGGACAATGGTTGGCAGTTTGATCGTTTGCATCAGGTAAAATGACCGGCAGGTGGCTGGGAAGGATAACTGTGATGAATCGAAACCATAAGAACCTGGGATTGTTTTCAGTCGTTGCTTTGTTCGCTGTTTTGGGAGTAAGCTGGGGGCTCGATGCCATCATAGCATATCTCGTTCAGCGCAACGGGGAAACATTTACCCTGCCATACGTCATTCTATGGACTAAGGCATTGAGCTTCCTCCTTTTGGCAGTTTTGCTGTTACTCCTCTTCTGGTTCTTGCTCACCGTCGCGCCCCGGAATGTCTGGATTGCTACTCTTTATCTGCTCATCGGATTGTTCTTTGGTTTTTTTCAAGTGCTTTATTTTATACCTGCGATCGGTGGCGGGATGCCCCGCTTCTTTTATGATTTGCTCCTCTCGGTCAATTCTTATACAATCCTGGCTGGCAGCTTCCTTGCCGTCATTGGATTATTCATGCTCATTTTGCCACGCCGGGAATAAATGAAATCGCAATGATGAAAATGTATGTCAATAGGCCCTGCACCCCGCTAGTGTCAGGCCTCTTCCTGCTGCGAACCGCTAGATGAAGAATAAAGATTGACAATCATTCATAGACATCTTTGCAGAGCCCACGCAAACCGTCCGAATGCATATAATGGTGGCATGATCAATCGTACCGTAAAGGACAATATAAAATGACACTACCGATTCCAGAGAAATTCCATGATCTCTTCATCCGGCCAATTCTTTGCGGGTTAACCACAATCAACCCCAATGGACAGCCGCACAGTGTACCGGTTTGGTGCGATTTCGACGGCGAGCATGTACGGGTCAATATGCCTGCTGCCACGAAGAAGGCCCGGAACCTGAAGCTTAATCACAAACTATCGCTGCTTTTGATCGACCCTCAAAGTGGGCGTCACTGGATCGAGATCCAGGGGCATGTCGACCAGTTTATTGACGAGGCACACGGTGCGCGTGAGCACATCAACAAGCTCTCGGAAAAATACATGGGCAATCCCGTTTATCAGGCATACGGTGCCAGCGGTATCG
>CAZPCR010000037.1:0-13090 GCA_964585035.1 uncultured Anaerolineaceae bacterium | reverse complement strand
CGTTGAGTGGGAGGGCGTCCCGTAATCGCCCGCTAAAACCACAAAGGAGTAGATCGAGAATGGCAAAGAAACTTAAGGCAATTGTTCGTCTCCAGCTTGAAGCTGGAAAAGCAAATCCTGCGCCGCCCGTGGGGCCCGCGTTGGCCGGTCATGGCATCAATATCATGGCCTTTTGCAAGGAATATAACGCCCGTACCTCGAATCGCCAGGGCGAAGTACTCCCTGCGGAGATCACCATCTATTCGGATGGCTCATTTACATTCGTCTTGAAAACGCCGCCCGCGGCGGTTTTGCTGCGCAAGGCAGCCGGTGTTGAAAAAGGTTCCAGCGTGCCCAACAAGGATAAGGTTGGCAAGGTAACGCACAAGCAGGTGCGCGAGATCGCTGAACTGAAGATGAAAGATTTGAACGCGATCGACGTCGAAGGCGCGATGAAACAGGTTGAAGGTACGGCGCGTTCGATGGGAATCAACGTCGTAGATTAGGATGTGGGAGGGCCTTCCGGCCCGCTAGCACCACGGAGGATAAAATGCTTAAACAAGGAAAGAAATACAAGGCCGCTTTGGCCAAAGTTGATCTCGAAAAGAATTACCCGCCTGAGGAAGCTGTTGCTCTCGCCAAAGAGACCGCCTATACCAAGTTCGATGCCAGCGTGGAAGTCCATATGCGCACCGCGCTGGATCCACGTCAGGCTGACCAGCAGGTTCGTGATGTAGTTGTCCTGCCGCACGGTTTGGGCAAAACCGTCCGTGTTCTGGTTTTTGCCACGGGCGAAGGCGCTACCAATGCCCGTGCTGCCGGTGCGGACCTTGTTGCCGATGATGATGAGACTTTGAAAAAAATCGAGGGTGGTTTTACCGAATTCGATGTTGCGATCGCCACACCTGATGCAATGGGGAAAGTGGGGCGCCTGGGTCGTGTGCTCGGCCCGCGTGGCCTGATGCCTAACCCGAAAGCCGGTACAGTTGTCCCTCCGCAGGACCTGGAACGTGCGATCAAGGAAGCAAAAGCCGGTCGTGTTGAGTTTCGACTGGATAAAACTGCAAATATTCACGTAGTAATCGGTAAAGCTTCGTTCGATAATAAAAAGCTTTACGAAAACTTTGTTGCGTTGATGGACGCCATCAGCAAGGCTCGTCCTGCCGGTGCGAAGGGCCTGTATATCCGCCGCATTGTGGTCAACTCTACGATGGGCCCCGGGATCAAAATAGATCCCAACGCAGCTCTTACTGCCGAGGTTGTCGAGTAGAATTACTCGTACCCTGATTTAGCAAGCCACTACCGATGACGGTGGGTGCCCGGACAAGTGTGACGGGCTTAATATCCTGCCCAGGTGGAGACTAGAAGAATTATGCAACCCTACGGGGTTGATGCCTTCAAAAGTCTTTGCCTGGATGTGGCAAAGACTTTTTGATTGAAAGGAGGTGAGTACCCATTGGCTATTACTAAACAACACAAGGAAGAAATCCTGGCTACCTATCAGGATTGGTTTAAGCGCAGTCACGCCGTGATCCTCGTGGAATATACCGGCGCAAAAATGAAGGATATGGATAATATCCGCGCCAAGATCCGGGAATCCGGAGGAGAATTCCACGTTGTCAAAAATACACTGGCCCGCCGCGTCTTTGCGGACCAGGGCCTGGAGCTGCCGGACGGTTATTTGGAACAATCCACGGCAATCTCGTTCGCATTCAGTGATCCCGCCGCAACAGCCAAAGCGCTTTCGGACTCGACGAAAGGCATGGAGTTCGTCAAGGTCAAAGGCGGATTCGTGGCCGGGCAGATGTTGAACGCCGCTCAGGTCAAGGTGTTGTCTGAACTGCCGCCGCTGCCGGTTGTACGCGCTCAATTACTAGGCGTTTTACAAGCTCCAGCTGCCAAACTTGTCCGCACCATTGCCGAGCCCGCTCGTTCCCTGGCTTCTGTATTTCGCGCGTACTCTGAAAAGGCGCAGCCTACCGCTTAGGTTTGCTGCAATGAATGATGCAAAGTTCGCGATCCTTTAATTATCTACTAAGAAAGTAAGGAGTTTCTATAAAATGGCTGCTAATATCGAAAAAATGGTTGAAGAATTAAGTACTCTTTCTGTGCTTGAAGCCGCTGAATTGGTCAAGGCGCTTGAGGAAAAATGGGGCGTTTCTGCCGCTGCTCCGGTGGCGATGGTTGCTGCCGGTGGCGCTGCTGCCGCTGCTGAACCCGTCGAAGAGAAGACTGAATTCGACGTGATCATCAAGGATCCCGGCGCCAAGAAGATTGACGTCATCAAGGTCATCCGCCAGTTCACCAGCCTCGGCCTCAGCGAAGCCAAGGCGCTTGCTGAAACGCCCGGTTCCAAGGTTTTGACGGGTGTTGGCAAGGATGCTGCCAATGACGCCAAGAAGAAGCTTGAAGAAGCCGGTGCCCAGGTCGAACTCAAGTAATAAAGGATAAGTTTAATCAAAAAAGACGGCAGCCAGCCGTCTTTTTTGATTAAACCGTCGTAATTGCTAAGGCTATTTTTCATTGAGCTTCTCGGAAAATTTTGGGGGGCAGAATTCATTATGCACTACAATCAGACCGTATAATTGCTCAAGGAGCTGAACCATGGAACAGGTCCATCAAATCTTTCAGGTAATGACCTACGAAATAGATTTTGCAGGTGTAGTGAGTAATATCACTTATATTCGCTGGCTTGAAGATTTGCGCAATTTTTATGCGGACCAGGTTTTACCGATTGGAGCTGCACTTAACCGGGGAATATTTCCGGTTTTGGGTCGCACCGAAATAGACTATCTTTCACTCGTCCGGTTCCCCGATAAGGTTGCAGGCAGGATGTGGTTAAGCGAACGCGGCAATGCAAAGTTTGTGCTTTCAGCAGAATTTAACAGCCAAACGACGGGAATGATCACTGCAAAATCAAAACAATTAGGGGTTTTTGTCTCTCAGGCAACGCTTCGCCCCATTCCTCTTCCTGACGAGTTTAGAAATGTAGAATTACTGCCGGCTGATTAATCGAAATCAGTCACGCTAAACCAATTATTTTTTTAGACCCAACCAATATGAATCAACCAAAATCATTGGACTTGAATGGCAAATATCTTTCCAGTCTTCCTGAGTCTATGGATGAGTTGATAGGTTTCGATGAATTCCTATTAGACGATAACTTATTGACTTCACTTCCCGAAAACATCGGTCAGTTGATTAGTCTCAAGACCATATCCTTATACAAAAACCAATTAGCTGACCTCCCCGACTCCCTCTGGAAATTAACGAACCTCCGCATATTGAATATCGCTGACAACCAGCTAGCCGTCCTGCCCGATGGCATTGGGGATCTGATCAATCTTTATATGCTGGACCTGGGTCATAATCAGTTAACAGTTATTCCCGAGACGCTGGGCCAGCTTAAAAGCCTGGCGTTTCTGTATTTGAGCAATAATCATTTAGTTTCTCTCCCGGTTTCTTTTAGGAATTTGGTTTCCCTGAAATATCTAAACGTTACCGATAACCAGCTTGCTTCTTTCCCTGAGAGTATCAGCCGGTTAGCGCATTTAATTGAGCTCCGGTTATATAATAACCTGTTCACTTCGCTTCCTGAATCGATCGGTAAGCTTGCCGCGTTGAAAGAATTGCATCTGATGAATAACAAGCTGGAATTTCTGCCGATGTCCATCGGTAAATTGAAAAACCTGAGAAAATTGGACTTGCAGGATAATGTATTGGTTTCACTTCCCGATACAATTGCAGACCTTACGAATCTCACTGACCTAACCTTGCGCAATAATAAATTGACATCCCTACCAGAGTCGATCGGCGAGATGAGAGATCTCAGGTTCCTGGATTTGCGTGCAAATCGATTGAACTCTCTCCCCAATAATATTGGAAACCTGTCTACTCTTGAAAAGCTGGATTTGAGATGGAATAAACTGTCAACCATTCCCGAATGGATCCATCGCCTGGAAGAACGAGGCTGTACGGTTTATTTATGACAGTATCGCCTCCGAGCGTTATCCGTCATGCAGTAATGATGGAAATTATGCCAATATGGAGTCCTTATGAAGAAAATTCTTTCGTTTCTTGAAAGCCATACTAACGATATCCTTTCGGATATAGAGACACTTGTACGGATCGAAACGCCTTCCAAATATGTTGAAGGCATCAACCATCTCCAAGATGTGACCCAGGGCTGGCTCAGCCCATTTGGAACAATCAGCCGCCATCCGAGCGAATTCGGTGACATCCTGCATGCCCGCATTGAAGGTCAAAGTGAACATCGAATTGTCTTGCTGGCCCATATGGATACCGTTTATCCGCTTGGCTCCTGGGTCAATCTCTGGCAAGTCAAAGATGACCAGGCGTTTGGCCCGGGTACTTACGACATGAAAGCCGGTGCGGTGCAGGCGATCTGGGCGTTGCGAGCCATAAAGGCGCTCGAAAAAAAACCTGCCTGCACAGTTGATTTTTTGTTGACGCCAGATGAAGAGATTGGTTCAGACGCGGGGCTTCCTTATATTCAGGCTTTGGCGAAAAACGCAAGGGCTGTGCTTGTGCTCGAATCTCCATTCATGAATGGAGATCTAAAAATCGCACGAAAAGGTGTAGGTGAATATAAGATTCAGATTCACGGTAAGGCCTCCCATCAAGGACTGGAGCCCGATAAAGGTAGGAACGCGATCGTCAGCGCGGCGCAGCTTATCGCAGAGATCATGAAGCTTCAGGATTTGGAGAAGGGAACCACGCTCGGACCGAACGTTATTCACGGTGGGACAGTTTCGAACGTCGTCCCTGACAGTGCCACCCTGGAGGTTGATTTACGCATCTGGTCACTGCCGGAATCGGAACGGGTCGATGCTGCATTGCGTGCCATCCAGCCAATTGAAGGCACAAGTTATGAGATCAGCGGCGGACTAAATCGCCCTCCGATGGAACCCTCGGAAGGGTCGTATAAACTGCTTGAAATCGCCAAGAAGATCGCCCATGAAATTGGCTTTAATGTTGGAGAAGCCCGGGTTGGAGGCGGCTCTGACGGCAATTTCACATCGCACCTGGCGCCTACTCTCGATGGTTTCGGCGCATTTGGAGCCCACGCCCACCAGAAAGATCTTGAATATATACATATCCCCAGCCTGGCGCCGCGTACTGCGCTTTTGGCAGGTATGTTATTAGCTGACGAAATATGACAACCTGAATATCCCTTATTATTCCTCAATGTGCCGCCACTTGCCCCGAAGATAAATTCCCAGTGGCTTTCGTCTTATTGATGAGTAATAAATTAGAAACTACAAGGTGATTAGAGGCGTAAAAATGGGCAAGCTTATCGCCGTGGTTGGAGCGAGCGGTGCCGGGAAGACCAGTCTCGTTCGTGCTTTGACCAAAACTGGAGACTTTGCAGTTGCATACGAGCAGCATACCGAGCGGCCGTTCCAGACGCTATTCAAACAAGACCCACTTTATGCGCTTGCCAATCAACTGGATTATCTTCTTTATCGTACCGAACAAGAAAAAGAATTACGGGCGTCCGCCAGAATTGGGTTAGTGGATGGCGGTCTAGATCTTGATTTTCACGGATTCACGCGACTTTTTCATGTCCAAGGTCTGCTTAGCGATTCTGAATTTGACCTATGCCGTCGTTTTTATCAACTGACTCGCCAATTTCTTCCTCCGCCTGACCTCGTTATTCACCTGACAACAAGCGAGGTAGTCATCCGGCAAAGGCTGGCCCGGCGTGAGCGGATCAATATTGCCTCGGTGGAAGATACGGACCTTTTTAATTCTTTTTTGGATGAGTGGCTGCGGACCATTCCGCGTACAAATTTGTTGCGATTGGACGTCTCAGAGGAGTCGCCCGGCTACGAAAAAAGCCTTCAAGTGATCTTGGCTCTGGTGGACCATCAATATTTATCTAATGATGTCAGTAATGGCAAGCCATGAATGAATTTCGTAAAAAGGCTAAAAACTTTTTCCGGTAATATTTCCCATTTTCGCCGCTTCTAAGTACTATGACAAACTTAAGGAACATCTCTCAAATTATCGAACCTCAATATGTGATTGAAGGCGCCGGCGTGCGGCTGCGACGTTCGATTGCCCCGCGCGTTAGCAACGATTTTGATCCATTTTTGTTGTTCGATCACTTTGCTTTTAATGACCCTGTTGAAGGCCCGATCCGCGGTTTCCCGATGCATCCGCATCGCGGTATCGAGACGGTTACGTATATGCTCGAGGGTTCCACTCACCATCGCGACAGCCTCGGTAATGCCGGTTTGATCGGTCCTGGCGACGTGCAATGGATGACAAGCGGGCGTGGCATACTTCATGAAGAAATGCCACGGCGCGGTCCCAGCGGGAACATTTACGGGTTTCAATTATGGGTAAACCTGCCTGCCCGACTCAAGATGACTTCTCCGCGATACCAGGAAGTTCGCGAGGACACCATTCCCAAATATGAGAAAAATGGAATTAAAATCCGTGTCGTTACGGGAACGACGAACGGAGTAGACGGCCCGGTTACCGAGATCGCAGCTGCTCCTCTTTACCTGGATGTCCAACTGGCTCCCGACACGGAATTTACACAGCCTATCCCGGTTGGTCATACTGCCCTTGCTTATGTCTTTGAAGGAGAAGGTGTTTTTGCCGATCAATCCGTCGAAGCCGTACATCTTGTCAAGTTCGAGGATGGGGATGCCATTCGGGTCAAAACAGAAAATACTCCCGTTCGGTTTATGTTGATTGCGGGTCTGCCCTTCAAAGAGAAAATTGCACCCTATGGCCCGTTCGTAATGAATACCATGGAAGAGATCCAGCAAACGCTGCTCGAATTAAGGAACGGAACGTTCATCAGCCCATCCCTTTAATACTGAGGGGAGGGGGGCGAGGAATTAACATGACACAGATTCTTTACGGAGATCGAATAAGCAAAGATGGTGAACTCCGCATTGGATCCTGCGCCGTCATCTTCGACGAAGATCGTAAGAAGGTCCTTCTTACTCGACGAACGGACAATGGTTTCTGGTGCCTGCCGGGTGGAAAAATGGAGGCAGGCGAATCTATCGAAGAATGCTGTCAGCGGGAAGTATTCGAAGAGACCGGCCTTGAGATTCAAACGCGGCGCCTGATTGGTATCTACAGTAATCGCGACCAATTGGTGATATATCCCGATGGCCATAAGGTCCAGATCGTTGTGTTAAGTTTTGAAGCAGAGGTGACTGGAGGAAAACTAGGACTGAGCGATGAAACAACGGCTGCCGATTACTACGATCTCTCTGAAATGGAATCGATGCCGATGCATGGACGCCACATGGAGCGCATCCATGATGCTTTGACGAATATGAGTCTCCCCGTCATTCGTTGATGGAAGCAGGCGGCGCTTAATTATGCGGAATCAATAAACATATGGACGACGGACAGAGGTAACAAATTCCGTGTTCGCATATAGGCGTAACCCAATGCGATGCCCGCGCTCATTTGGAACGTAAGGGCAGTTAAAAGGGCATCCGGCCAATGGGCAAATGAACCATGCAAATCGATGGGGACATGCGTCAAGCCAAAGATAAAGGATGCGACCCATATTGCCCATAACGGGCGATGGAGAACTGCTTCGAGCCTTGTTTGAAGGAAGACGCGAAAAAGAAATTCCTCGGGTAGACCGGCGTCAAAGAAATAGCAGGCTGAAGATGTTACGAATGGCCCCAGGCGAGAATGGAATAAACCCAGCGCTACCAAAGCCGATATCGGAAGAAGCGCGACCAACCAGGCTGATTTACTCCAACTGACACCCATCTGATGTAAAGGGTATTTCAATGCAGCCATAAAGAGGAAAGGTACTATGACCATATCGATCATTTTCAGTATGACTATTTCCCCGTTACCCGAGCAAAAATTTATTCCAAAGCCTGGAAGTGTATACCAATTCCAGTATTCGCTTACCCGGTAAAGTATCCAGAGGGTAACAAGTCCAAGCGCAACGGTGATCTCCAGGTGAGGCCTGCTTACCAAAACAGGTTTTTGCGGTTGACGATGGAAAACTAGCCAGTAAAGGACAATGAAGGCTAAAAATCCGCCCAGCTGTTGGATGTCATCCCAATCGGCTTTTCGGATGATCAGGATACACCATGGCAACAGCGTCAAGATTATCACCGAGAGAGTCTCGCGATCTCTTGCCAGCCTGAACGGAAGGGCTCGAATATCCTGCCAGGTATCATCCAGAAAGTTCATCATACGAATCATCGAAAAAGAGGTAGACTATCCGTAAAGGGAAGCATTGAATGCGGCCTTGATTAGATCATTTTCAGGATGCTTCAAGGAAATGGGTGACAATCTCTGAAATTTCATTTGCTGCCAAGACGGGTGCGGCGTGATTGGCATGGATACGATAATCATTCTGCCCCAGCATATGTGGCCTCAAGGGGACAATATCCGTATCTCCCCAGATCAAGGAAAAAGGTACAGGCACAAAAAAAGGATGAGTACCTATGGGGATCATCATTCTTGCGGTATCTTTCAATACTTGGACGGAGCAGGCAGTGATCTCAGTGTGCCATTCTTCAATAAGAGAGTTGGATTGTAAACTGAAACCAAGAAGAAGGATAAGAAATTTTAGCTGTCCGCCTCGCAAGAGCCAGGGGATTGTTGCTGATACAAACCCATCCACCCAGAAGCAAAATCGCAGGAGAAGGATTTTATATCTTTCCACCATCAGTGGGCAAAGAAATATTGCATGGTTAATATGCTGTGGGTATTTCTTCACATAAGCTTCGGCGATACGTGAGCCTGTGGAATACCCCAGCACATCCCATATTTCAAGACCCAAAGTGCGACGGACGGTTTCGATGGCCTCCACTGCACTGCAAGAATAGCACCCTTCAATTGAGGGCGATCCACCAATACCCGGCAGCTCCACCATGACTAAGGTAAAATATGGGCATAACATTGGAATTAATTTCTTCCAGATGTTAAATGTGATCCCAAACCCATGTACAAGCAGCAGGGGGGGCCCATTTCCAATGACTTGGTAATTCAATAGTTTGCTATCCATGAAAAAAATCTTGATCTTTGCCTCTCGCACCGGCGGTGGACACATCAGTCTGGCTGAAGCAATCCGTGACCAGGTTGAAAATAATTATGAGGTGGTAATTGAAGATCCACAACCGCGTATGATAAATTTTCATTATCGAACGGTCAGCCGCCATGCTCTCTGGTTGTGGAAGGCTGAATTCGAATTAACCGACGGTACGCGCCGCGCACAAATGGCCCATGAAGTTTCCAAGCACACTTTTGCAATACCCATCCTGCGAGCCATCCGCCGCGTCAACCCCCAACTTATCATATCAACTTATCCTTTCCTGACAAGCGAAGTTATATATGCAATGCATTTGTTCCAGATCCAGCGACCTTTTCTGATGCTTTTCTCCGACCCGAATGGTGTGCATCGCTCGTGGCTGACGGAGAAACGCGCTCAAGCAACTTTTGCGCCAACGCAAGAGACCTATCAACAAGCCCTGGTTTCAGGGTTCGACCCGCTGCGGACTCACTACACGGGCTGGCCTGTGCGCGGGCAATTTTATCACGCCAATCCCATTCCATTTCCGCAGCTGGGTCTGAAAAACAACCGATTTACCGTATTCCTGCAGGGAGGCGGTGACGGTGCAGCAAAGTTTGCACGCACCGTGGAAAACCTGCTTTGTATCGGAGACGTCCAGATCATTCTTGCAGTTGGAACCAACCGCAAGCTTTATGACCGGTTCCAGGGAAGGGCAAATATTCATGCCCTGCTTTTCACGGACGAGATCGCTCCTTATATGGCCTCCGCCGATGTTGTCATGGGCAAAGCCGGGCCAAATGTGTTGTTCGAGGCCGTGACACTCGGCAAACCGTTCATCGCAACTGCTTATATCCCTGGGCAAGAGGAAGTTAATCTGGAATTCATCCGCCGTCACAAACTCGGTTGGATAGCCCTGAAGAATGCCAGCCAGCAATATATTGTCCGTTTGCTGGCCTCGGACCGTGCCTTGTTGAATAAACGAATCCAGACAGTCAACGCTTATCGAAGAATGAATATCGCAGCGATCGAGCAAATCCCTTCCCTGATTGATGGTTTTCTGGAAGAAAGTGAATTGATGAAAGGCTAATCGGATATCTCATGAGAAAAGGTGGTTTTAATGTAATAGCGATAAAAAAATTTCAGGTTTTCCCAACCCTTAAATATTTAACCACCATACACCTGTACATTCGGGCAAAATAGTCATCCTTTCTTGTAGTATACGCGTCTTCATTTCGGCGCCAAAGAAAAAACCGGCGATCTCACTCGCTTTCTCAGGGGACTCAAATTGATAATCAGTGCGGATCCATTTATTCTTGAACCCGTTCTCATCCAGCCATTCGTAAAAGTTTTCCAAATGTGCTAGCCGCTGTGGCGATTCGTAGCCGGTTCCAAGCGATTCAAACAGGATAATCGTACCGTTTTTCCGCAGGAGACGGCGCGCTTCGAGCAGCCACGCATTCGCTTGATGTCGCCAGTCTTCCGGATCCCAGACGGTTACATAACTCACACTCCAGCCTGAGGTGATCAGATCAGCGGACCGGGCCACCAACGGCAGAAAACGATGGTCGGAAGCCGTAACCAACCAGGGAGTCGGCGACCGCGTGTCCTGCGTTAATAGTTTTAATTTGTCGCGCGTGATTCCAAGCATGTGAGGTGAAAGATCAAATGCCGCGATTGTTTTTATGTATGGAGCGAGCAGGCAAGCAAGCCTCCCTGTTCCTGAACCGAGATCAAGCACGTCCAATCCTTCAAGAGCGACGATCTCTTTAACTGATTTTAAGATGTTACCTTGATAATCCTCATGGAAAACAAGGGCTTCATATTCGACCGCATGTTTTTCGTAAACTTCTTTTTCGCTCGGCATTTTCCGTTATACTCCAATCGTATTTTATCATCGGAGGAGAAAATGGCTCTCAGCCCTACTGCGCAAAAAGTTCAGGATCTTTTAGCATCCCTTGGTTTCAACTTCAAGGTGATCGAATTCCAGGAAAGCACACGCACCGCGCAAGAAGCCGCGGAGCGCGCCGGCTGCACCCTGGGACAAATAATCAAATCGTTGATCTTTAAAGGGAAGACATCAGATAAACCGATACTTGTATTGACCAGCGGCGCGAACCGGGTCAATGAGGAACGCATTAGTGAATATGCAGGTGAACCGATAGGCCGAGCCGATGCGGATTTTGTCCGCACGGAAACAGGCTTTGCGATCGGCGGCGTGCCTCCACTTGGACATGCACATAAAATGGAGACTTACCTGGATGAGGACCTGCTCCAATACGCCACCATCTGGGCGGCAGCCGGGACTCCGAATGCCATCTTTGAGTTGAACCCGGATGCTTTGATAAAAATGACAGGCGGTAAAACCGTAACGGTGAAATAATGCTCGAAGATATTTACAACTTCCTGGCTCTCACAGAAACGCTTTTAAGCAGCGGTATGCCGACTGCCGGCCAAATGGCCGATGTTTCAAAATCCGGCGTTGATTTGGTGATCAACCTGGCCCTTCCAACTTCTGAGAAAGCCTTGCCAAACGAAGCCGGCCTTGTGACGTCCCTGGGAATGAAGTACATCGGAATTCCAGTGGAATGGGAAAATCCCACCCGACCGGATTTAGAAGCCTTCATGAGTGCCATGGATTCAAATAAGGAAAATAAAAAGTTGGTGCATTGCCAGGCAAATTATCGCGCTATGGGTTTCATCACGTTATATCGCGTCCTGCGGCTTGGTTGGAACGAGGATGATGCATTTAAAGACCTGCGCCTCATTTGGAATCCCGATGACTATCCGGTTTGGAAGAAATTCATAGAAGAAAATTTAGTCAATAACCAATGAAACAATTTAGTTTTGCGCTGCTTTTTCTAGCCTTTGCTGCCCTGGCTTGCACCAGAAGTATCAACATTGCGTCAGCAGGATCCTCGGACGCTCTACATACGTTGACTATTGGCGGTCTGCAACGCAGTTATATCCTCCACCTGCCCGTCCCGTTTGATGACAGCCATCCACTACCCCTTGTATTTGATTTTCATGGAGGGTTAGGAAATGCGGAAAGCCAGTTGCGCACGAGCGGATTTAATGCCCTGGCAGATGAGAAAACATTTATTGTCGTTTATCCAAACGGCTCCGGGCTGCTCGGAGATAAGCTCCTGACCTGGAACGGCGGTACCTGCTGCGGTTATGCCGACAAGCATGATATAGACGACGTTGGCTTTATCCGTGCACTGCTGGCCGACATCGAGTCCTCTTACAAGGTTGATCCCAAACGAATTTACGCAACCGGACTGTCCAATGGTGGAATCTTCTCTTATCGTCTTGCCTGCGATGCGTCGGATATATTCGCGGCAATTGGACCGGTCTCTGGAACAATGAATGTTTCACCTTGCGAGCCTATAGAGCCTGTATCGGTCATTCACTTCCATGGCACAGCCGACGAGCATGTGCCTTACAACGGCGGTTTTGGCGATAAGTCCCTCACAGACGTACCGTTTACGTCCGTCACTGATTCGATTAATTTCTGGTTGAAATTTGATCGGTGTGCGGTTATCCCGGAAACAGAAAAATTTTCCGATATCCAACACGATGTTTATTCAAAATGTGCCAACGGGACGACTGTTGAGCTTTACACCATTCTTGATGGTAAACATGCGTGGCCGGGCAGTAGCGGTCCAGCCTGGCCAGGCGGTGACCAGCCCACGCAGAGCATTTCAGCCACTGAAATAATGTGGGACTTTTTCACCGCGCACCCGAAACCCTGGTAGTTTGCAATCGCATGGCCTTTGTCGTAGAATCACCCCGCCAACTTTAGAAAAGGGAAGAAGCCATGATCGAAGACCGCCCAGTCATCACGATCCACCCTAAAAACTCTCACCCGACCAAACAACTTTTGCCAAACTTTGAGGGTATTTCTGCGAAGAGCGCAGGCTCGACGAAATTATGCATGCATCTGGTGGTTATTCCCCCCGGAGGCAAAGCCACGCCTCATTACCATAACGGCTATGAGACCGCGTTATATATTGTTCAGGGTCGCGCCGAAACCCGTTACGGGCCCAATCTGGAACATTCGAGTATTAACGAAGC
>CAZPCR010000036.1:0-13145 GCA_964585035.1 uncultured Anaerolineaceae bacterium | reverse complement strand
GAAGCTACACGGCGGACGGTGAAACAAGCCTCATTACCGCCCTTTCGTAGTCGGATGACGGTGCCTTTGAACTCCTGGATGCGCTCGCGATCGCCTTCTTTGATCTTCACATGTACATTGACGGTGTCGCCCGGGCGCAGTTCGGGGATGTTTTCGTTCTTTTTGGCCTCAACGGATTTCAACAAGTCTGCCATGATCGTTCTTCCTCAAGTCTCTATAATATCTTTTTTCTAACGCGACTTGCCATTATAGCATGCGATTCCCCAGTTCACAAGTCCTTTTCGCCTCATTCAATCCTTTAGTACGGTAGATGCCCAGGGCAGGCTATCTTGCCTCCGCACCTCATTATAAACAACTTACTATTCTCTATTCTTTGTACTTTTCTAACTATACCTTCTCACCGCCAGCACCGCATTATGGCCGCCAAATCCAAACGCATTGCTGATCGCAAGATCGATCTTCTTTTCGCGGGCTTTATTCGGTATTACATCCAGGTCACAATCTGGGTCGGGTGTTTGATAATGAATGGTCGGTGGCAATATCCCCTCCCGAATGGCCTGGGTGCAAATGATTAATTCTAGTGCGCCGGTTGCACCCATCATATGCCCGGTCATCGACTTGGTGGATGAGATCGGGATTTTATAGGCCAGCTGGCCGAAAGCACCTTTGACTGCTTTGGTCTCAGATAGGTCATTCAATTGCGTGGCTGTTCCATGTGCACTGATGTATCCTACATCCTCCGGGTTTGCATGTGCCGAAGCCAGCGCCTGTTTGATGGCTGCAGTGCCGCCTTCGCCGTTCTCATGGGGTGCCGTGATATGGAAGGCATCTGCCGTGGAACCGTAACCGGCCAGTTCGGCGTAGATCGTTGCGCCTCTAGCCTTGGCATGTGATTCGCTTTCTAACACAACTACAGCCGCTCCCTCACCCATTACCAGCCCGTCCCGATTTTTATCGAAAGGTGCAGGCGACATGGAATAATCCTCGTTCTGCCGTGACATCGCTCCAACACGGTCGAATGCCGCCACACCAACAGATGTAACGGTCGACTCGGACGCCCCTGCCAGCGCAACATCGATCATGCCGGTTTTAAGCATCATTAACGCCATGCCGATCCCATCCGCCCCGGAGGCGCAAGCCGATGCCACTGAGAAACACGGCCCCTTGATCCCGTGATCTATCGCGATGAGTCCCGACGCCCCATTTGCCATCAACATAGGTATGAGGAACGGGCTTACGCGCCGTGGACCTTCTTTATCATTGGTTAGCACTGCATCGGCGATGGATTTCAAGCCCCCGATTGCAGAGGATACTACAATACCAATATGCCCCGCATTAGCCTCGGTAATCTCAAGGCAGGCATTTTCGATAGCCTCATTGGCAGCGGCGGTAGCCATCTGCTCAAATCGATCCCGGCGGCGTGCTTCCTTGCTATCCATGTATTTCTCAGGCTGAAAGTTTTTTACTTCACAGGCAAAATGGACGCCTAATAACGAGGAATCAAAATTTGTAATCGGACCAACGCCAGAGACTCCCGCAATCAAATTCTTCCATGTCTCCGACACATTCAAACCAAGTGGGTTGACAGTCCCCATCCCGGTAATCACAATTCGCTCCATATTTTCTCCTCTATATACGGACTTTATATCCGGAACCCGTTAATATCGCCACAACTGGATCTGACAATTCGGATATTGTTTCATGTAATGCTTCCCACACGAGTGCAGAGGTCGGCTCTACATAGAACCCCAAACGTGCCAGAGCGTCACGCCCCGGCAGTATTAACGCCTCGTCAATCACTGCGAAGCGCCCCCCGCTTTCATTCGTGATCTTCACGACATCCTCGGTTCGTAATGGAGAGCGCACTCTCACTCCCTCGGCTACCGTTTCGCCTTCAGTGACGAAATTCAAACCGTTTATGCCCATGGCAAAGTATGCAGCTAGCGGTGCGCATACCGACGCTTGTACACCGATGACGACGGGCATCTTTTGTATCTTACCAGCTCTCAACAGAGACTGGAAGCCGCGTCCCATACCGAGTAAAAGTCCACCCTGTCCAGCAGGGATGACTACGGTACCCGGAGCCTGCCCAAGCTGCTCGACGATCTCATAGGCGCAGGTTGCATATCCACAAAGGTTGTACGGGAGGAACGCGTGGCTTGCATAGACCATTCCATCCTCTGCTGCTTTCCTTACAGCTTCGGTAGTTTCTGATCGCGGCCCGGGGACAGGCACTAATTTCGCGCCATACATCTCGATCTGCTTTCGCTTCGGGCTGGAGGCCGACTCCGGGACAAAGACGCATGCTTTGATTCCCGCCCGAGCCGCGTATGCCGCGAATGACGCACCTGCATTTCCCGATGAATCTTCGATCGCTTCAGTTACACCGCGTGAACGCAGGAAAGAAACAAGCGTCGCCGTTCCTCGATCCTTAAATGATCCGCTTGGATTGGCGTATTCGCATTTGAAATAAACCTCTCTGCCAAACGCATTAATCGGTATTAAGGGAGTATTGCCTTCCCCGAGCGAGACCGGGGACGATTGCAGTCCAAACGAAGAAGCGTATCGCCAAATTCCCGGTTGCTGAAGGTCTACACTTCCAAATGATGTTGGTTCTTTATCGTCAAAAAGACCGCCGCATTTTGGACATTGGTAGGGTGCGCCCTTGTCGGGATAAGGTCGCCCGCAATTAAGACAGACGATTTTCATCATTCTCCCGGTTTGGGAATGTATTTACCTTCGACCCAGGACTCCCCATTAGGTCCGGCTTCTTTTTTCCAGATGGGGACGATTTCTTTGAGACGATCGATCCCATATCTCGCCGCCTCGAATATGCCGGTATCGCGGTGTGCCGCAGTGCATGCGATCAGGACGGTCGGCGTTTCTGGGTAAAGTTTCCCTACTCGCTGGATGACGGCAATGCCTTCCACCGTCGGCCATCGTTCCCGGATTTCTTCCGCCACTTGTTTCATTTTCGCTTCGGCCATTGGTACATAGGCCTCATATTCAAGGTAAGCAGTTTGATGCGGGTCGCCTCGCAGGGTCGTTCCGCGCACCATACCCGTAAAGATCGCCGCGGCCCCGGTTGTGGGCAGGGTAATATTTGCCAAAAGTTCATTTAAATCGATTTCTTTTTCGGTGATGGAAAAAATTGTCGGGAATGTCATATTGTTAAATTTATTTATGCAATACTTGGATTTACGTATTTCTGGCTTTAATTTAAACGGGACTCAGATTCCCTTATTCGTTTATCACATCGCCCGATTGTCCACCGTGCTTCTCCACCAGCCGGATATTTTGGATGCGCATGGTTTTCTCTGCGGCTTTTGCCATATCATATACTGTGAGCGCAGCGATGGAGACACCAGTTAGGGCCTCCATCTCGACACCGGTCTTGCCGATGGTTTTAGCAGTGGCAGTGATAAGCACACCAGGCAAAGAATCGTCGAGCTCCAGGTTGACGTCTACTTTTGTAAGTGGCAGCGGATGACATAACGGGATAAGCTCCGAGGTCCTTTTGGAACCTGTGATGCCGGCTATTTGTGCCACGGTTAACACATCCCCTTTTTTGATCTGACCTTCCCGTATCAAGTCCAGCGTTTCCTTCTTCATTCGGACTTCGCCTTTGGCGATCGCGGTTCGTTCCGTGTCGGGCTTGGCGCCCACATCCACCATGCGCGCCCGGCCTGATTCATCGAGGTGACTTAATTTCGTTGTCATTCACAAATTATAACCGCGCTTGCATGGATGTTATAATGCACCCCTCTATGGACAACATGCTCGGACGACAGAGCGGTTACACGGTGCAGCTCCCCGTTTATGAAGGGCCGCTTGATCTATTACTTAATTTGATCGAACGCGCCGAGTTGGATATCACCACGGTTTCTCTCGCGCTCATAACCGACCAATATCTCGGCTTTATACACGGGCTGGACCAGGGTCGTGCCGATGATATCTCTGCATTCCTTGTGATCGCCGCAAAATTATTACAGATCAAATCTGAAGCCTTGCTGCCGCGCCCGCCGGAGCGGGAACCCGGTGAAGAAGATGTGGGGCAGTCTCTGGTCGATCAGCTCAAACTTTATAAACGCTTCAAGGAAATCGCGGTTTCTTTGGATGAACGACAGGTAGCCGGTCTTCGGACCTTTTTACGTGTCGCTCCGCCTCCGAAAGTGGAGGCAAAACTCGATCTTTCGAATCTCACCCTCGATGCATTGCTAGCCGCAGCCCAATCCGTCTATGCCAGGGGGCAGGCGAAAGAACCACTTGGAAGCGTTATCGCAGCTCCCAGGATCACGATTCGTGAAAAGATTGACCTGATCTCCAAAACCCTCAAAACCTTATCGAGCGCCTCCTTTCGCTCGTTGCTTGGCGATAATCCTACCCGCCTCGAAATTGTTGTAACCTTTTTGGCTCTGCTTGAGTTGGTAAAACGTTATCGCGTCGAAGCCCATCAGGAATCGATCTTCAGCGAAATTCAAATTGACCGCCTTGAAGACTGGAAGGAAGACGAAGAGATTGAGCTGGAATTTGAATAATAATAAAACAACAAAATTTCTTATCGACTCAAGCCTCTTACAAAAATTTAAATCATCTCCCTCAAGAGTTCAGACGCGGCCGTATTTGACTCTTTCGTGATTTATTCTTTGCCCCCTCTGCGAAGCACTCTCCGGGTGTTGAATTTGGCAGTAAACCCTTAAGCTTGAACACCTTTTTACCCCACAAATCTATTGAATCGAAATTCCGCATTAATGATTTTCCCTCCAAGCTGAATTTGATTACAATTAAGCACATATAAGGAGTTTTATCATATGAGATCAAACAAAATTTTCGCAGCCTGTGTCGCTGTTCTTGCGTTGACAGTCGCATGCATCGCATCAAGCACCCCGACCTCTTCTCCGGATGCCGTTGGGACGATCGTCGCTGCGACGATGCAGGCCATTACCCAAATGGCTACTGCCACATCAGCGCCTGTTTTGGTCCCCACCGTTACTTCTGCACCGGCAACGGTTCCGCCTCTGGTCCCCACGCTCGTTCAACCCTCCGCAACTCGTATTAACTTCCTGACCGGAGCTACTATGGGCCTTGTAAGTGCGCCTATTCAGGCAGGCCAAATCCAATACTATGTCGTAAAGGCATCACAAGGCCAGCCTTTGATCGTAATGGTCAATTCGTTGAATAACGACGTTTATTTATCGGTTAGAACCCAGGGTGGCACAACGATGCTTAATCAATCTTCCCGTTTATCAAGCTGGGAGGCGATGCTTCCCCAAACCGAAGATTACTACATCGGGGTTTACGGAGGTTCAACTTCAGAAAACTTCACACTCACACTCGAGATCCCCTCGCGCATTGTTTTCAAAGAAGGCAGTATCTCCGCTAGCGTAACCGGAAAGACAGTCGCCGGTTACATAGTTGATTACATCGCCCTGGCTACCAAGGGACAGCAGATGACGGTGCATTTGAATGTACCGGCGAACAGTGCAGCCCTTACGATCTACGGATATACGGACGGCCAGCCCTATGTGCGTTCCGTAACAGGACAGACATCTTTCACAATGAAACTCCCAACCACGCAGGATTACATCATCCAAGTCGTCCCTATAGCTGGACAAGTCGTTAATTACGAGCTGGATTTGAACATTCAATAATTTTCATCCCGGCATAAAATCCTCTCATAAAAAAGGCGGGGTAGTGGTAATAGCTATCCCATCTTTTTTAAATGATTTATGAGATTCAAAGTGAGTCCTAATTCTGATCCAAAACGTTCTTACTTACTCATAGCCCTTGCATGAATTAATCGGCAAAATGAATCACCTTAAAAACGCAACTTCACCTTATCTCCTTCAGCATTCCAACAACCCTGTTGACTGGTATCCCTGGTCACCAGAAGCGTTGGAAAAAGCACGGGCGGAAAACAAACCTATTTTCTTAAGTATTGGTTATGCAGCTTGTCATTGGTGTCACGTGATGGCGCATGAATCCTTCGAGGATGGATCTATTGCGGACTTGATGAATGAACGTTTCGTCAGCATCAAAGTCGACCGCGAAGAACGTCCTGATCTCGACGCGATCTATATGTCTGCCACCATGGCATTAACCGGGTCAGGCGGGTGGCCAATGTCAGTCTTCCTGACCCCTGACCTGCGCCCTTTCTATGCAGGTACATATTTTCCTCCGGTGTCGCGTTATAACCTGCCATCGTTTCGTGACGTCCTGACATCCATATCCGATACCTGGCAGAACGACCTTGCTGAAGTGGAACGCGTCAGTGGAAAACTGACCGATCATCTCAAGCGTCAATCCACATCTTCCAACGCAGGTCCGGCTTTTTCACAAGAGCTTCTTGAGAATGCCGTCAAACACCTGAACGATGGCTATGATTGGGGTTTCGGAGGTTGGGGGCAGGCTCCTAAATTTCCCCAGCCGATGACGATTGAATTTCTTCTGCGTCGCGCCTCCCGCTCCGATGAGATGGCGGCTCGGATCGCCCTGCATGCCTTGCGGGCAATGGCGAAGGGTGGAATGTTTGATGTAGTAGGTGGTGGCTTCTCGCGCTACAGCGTGGATAATTTTTGGAGGACGCCTCATTTTGAAAAAATGCTCTATGATAATGCCCAGCTTGCCCTCGTTTATTTGCATGCCTGGCAGGTTTCACGCGATCCATTTTTCAAACGCATCGCAGTGGGAACGCTTAACTTCGTCCTGCGCGAGATGACGAATAATGAAGGCGGTTTTTATTCGTCGCTGGATGCCGATTCGGAAAAGGTAGAGGGGAAATACTACGTTTGGGATTATGAAGAGATACAAAAGACTTTAGGTTCGGATTTTGGATTGTTCAAGGCAGCCTATGGCGTTACGCTTCATGGAAATTGGGAAGGGAAGATTATTCTTCAGCGTGCGATGGATGATTCCACTCTGGCTGCCGGTTTTAAATTAAAGCCTGAGATCGTTGTAGATAAATTAGCTGACTGCCATTCTCGGCTGCTTACGTCGCGGGATGCACGCATTCGTCCTGCAACCGATGATAAGGTTTTAACCTCCTGGAACGGCCTGATGCTAATAGCCTTTGCGCAGGCTTCACGCTGCTTGGATGACAAAAAGATCGCGTCACAGTATCTTGCGATGGCCGAACGGAATGCTGAATTTTTACTCACATATCTGCGAACGGACGGTAACTTGCGGCGTGCGTGGCGAAATGATCAGGCTGGCCGCGAAGTGTTTCTCGAAGATTATGGCGCTCTAATTCTCGGCTTACTGGAATTGTATCAGGCCGATTTTGACAATCGCTGGTTCGTTTCCGCCCGGGAATTGACGGACGAAATGATCGCTCGCTTTTCCGATCCCGAAGGCGGATTCTTCGATACTCCCAACGACGGTGAATCTTTGCTCATCAGGCCGAAAGACTTGCAGGATAACGCTGTTCCTTCAGGGAATGCCTTGGCCTGCGAGGCACTGCTCAAGCTCGCTGCCTTTACGGACGACGGTAAATATCGTGATCTGGCAGAAAAGTGTCTCAGCCTTGTGAGCGACTCCGCCCTTCGGTATCCTACTGGTTTCGCCTGCTGGCTCTCCACCGCAGATTTTGCTTTAGGAGATGTCAAACAGATAGCGCTTCTTCATGCAGCTCAAGACGAAAATATCCTCTCGTTCCTGGATTTGATCAACGGCGAATTCAGGCCCAATCTCGTGCTGGCATCCTCTACCTATCCTCCGGCTGTAGATGCACCTGCCCTCCTGGCCGATCGTCCGCTCAAAGAGGAAAGCATAACAGCCTATGTTTGCGAAGATTTCGTTTGTAAGCTGCCGGTTAATTCTCTGCAGGCACTACAGAATCAGTTATGAAATCAAAAGGCCCTCCTGTAAAGAGGGCCTTTGTTTTATTTTACGGGGTACTCGCAGTCGTTTTGAACATCACAATCAGGTTTGATTTAGACATTGAGCACCTCAAGAATAAAAATTCTTAAATTTTTCGTTGCGCTCTTCGCGAGCATCGTGGTTCAAATCCATTGTTTGACATTATTTTGAGTAAACCACGTGTATTAGATGTCAGATAGTTCAAAAAAATCTCCGTTCATCTCTGTTTATCTCCCGCGAATCTTCTCTTATGAATTCCGTCCCCATATTATGCTTTCGATGAATCGCGAAATCCTCAAAAGCCATGAGCGGATGCGTCCCCAGGTCATATAGCGCTCGATGTGAACAATATGCTCTAATGGCAGTGGTCCGGTCCATTGCGCCGTCAAAGCTCCCCATGTTAGCCCTGCGCCGAATCCAACCAGGACGATTTTCTCTCCGTTTTTGATCAGACCCTTGTCGATCGCCTCTACCAGAGCGATAGGAATCGAAGCCGTCGAGGTATTCCCATAACGTTCCACGTTAATGACAAAACGGTCAAGCGGCATTTTTAAATATTTGGCTGCCGTTTCTATGATCCGGTAATTCGCCTGGTGTGGGATGATCCATTGTATGTCATCGGTCGTTAAACCGGCAGCCTCCAGAGCTTCCCTGGTTGCCTCTCCCATGGCCCTTGTCGCAAAGCGGAAAACTTGATTGCCGTCCATGTGAATATAATGCTGACCTTCATGAACGGAGGTTTCCGTGGCAGGGTTATGGCTTCCACCTCCGGGCAGGGTCAGCAGGTCCCCACCGGATCCATCCGAATGCATCACAGCAGATAGAACGCCGCCGGGTTGGTCACTCGCCTGCAGCACAAAAGCACCCGCACCGTCGCCGAACAAAATACATGTACTTCGGTCTTTCCAATCTACGAAACGCGATAGTGTTTCCGCGCCTATCACCAATGCGTTTTTTATTGAGCCGCTGCGGATGGACTGGGCCGCCATATTTGTCGCATAAATAAATCCGGTGCAGGCTGCCGATAGGTCGAATGCGCCGGCTTTAGTGGCTCCGAGTTGGTCCTGGATCAGGCAGGCTGTTGCTGGGAAAATATATTCCGGGCTGGATGTGGCGCAAATGATGAGGTCTATATCCGTCGGCTTAAGGTTCGCGACCTGTAATGCTTTAATCGATGCTTCGACCGCTAACGTGGAGGCGAATTCGCCCTCACCCGCGATATGTCGTTCACGAATACCTGTGCGTTCGCGGATCCATTGGTCGCTGGTTTCAACCATATGCGACAGGTCGTCGTTTGTCAGGACGGTTTTAGGCACCGCCATGCCCCAACCTGTTATGTGTGCATTTGGCATTGGACTTCCTTCTATTTTTTCAGTTCAGGTGCGAAGCTACAGGGTATTGCATAATTGTCTAAACCAGAAGGGTTTTCTACTTTGTAAATCCTGAAAATAAGATTACATGGTACTGCGAAGCGATAGCGGAGCAGTAGAAATTTATGCAAGAAGCAGGTACTCTTCGCGATTAAGATTCGAAACGGCTCATAATCAATGTGGCATTATGACCGCCAAAACCAAACGAATTGGACATCACGTGCTTGGGGCTGGCCTGCCGAGGCTTATTCGGAACGTAATCCAGATCGCACTCCGGGTCCGGTGTTTCGTAGTTCATCGTCGCTGGCAGTATATTTTCGTTGATTACTTTGGCACAGATGGCCGCTTCCAGGGATCCGGACGCGCCAAGTAAGTGGCCGGTCATCGATTTGGTGGACGAGATCGGTACCTTGTAAGCATGTTTACCAAAGACAGTCTTGATGGCAGCCGTCTCGCTTTTATCGTTCAGCTGGGTGGATGTCCCATGCGCATTGATGTAACCGATGTCCTCACCTTTAAGCCCGGCATCTTCCAGGGCCAGCTTCATTGAGAGCGCTGCGCCGGCGCCGTTCTCCGCTGGGGCCGATATATGATACGCGTCGTCTGAAGCGCCATAGCCGCTGAACTCGCATATGATTTTTGCCCCGCGTCCCTTCGCAGATTCAAGCGTTTCCATGACTAACATTCCTGCGCCCTCTCCCATCAAGAATCCGTCTCGGGTTTTATCGAAGGGACGCGAAGCATGTTCGGGGTCTTCATTCCGTGTAGATAAGGCGGTCATGACGTTCATGCCTGCCATGGCTAATGACACGATGGCGGCTTCGGAGGAGCCCACCAGCATGATATCCGCCGCGCCCCTGTGGATCATCGCAGCCGCCTCTCCCAGTGCGTTAGTTCCTGTCGCACAGGCTGTTGCCAGCGACATATTAGGTCCCCTTGCGCCCGTGCGGATCGCCAGGATCCCTGCCGCGCTGTCGGAGATCATCATGGGGACTAGAAAAGGGCTCACACGCTCGGGACCGCGTTCCTTCATCGTTTCATAACTATCCATGATCGTTCCAATCCCACCTATTCCCGTCCCAATCACCACACCCACTCGGTCGCAGTTGGTATTGTCTATTTGCAAGTTGGCTTCCGCTATGGCTTCAACCGCTGCAGCTATGGCAAATTGTGCAAACCGGTCCATCTTGCGCGCCTCACGCGTACCGAACAGTGCGGCGGCATCAAATCCTTTTACTTCGGCGGCAAATTTCGTCTTATGATGGCTTGCGTCAAAATGTGTTATAGGGCCGGCGCCGGTTTTTCCCGCTAACAATGCATTCCAGGTATCGTTTACATTTAACCCCAGGGGGCTGATACAGCCAAGCCCGGTTACAACTACTCGTTTCCTCATCCGAATCTCCTAAAAAAGTAGGACAAGATACGTTCTTGTCCTACGGTAGTCTGGCTGTTATAACACGACGCATCCAAATCCGGTGCGGTGCGTTATTGTAGTGCTTTGAGTATATTCCAGGCCTGTTGAATGTGCATTCGATCGTGGTCGGCCATGAATCCGATAACTTCCATAAAATTTGTCGGGCCGAAAATCGCATGGCGGGCTGCACGTGCCCAAATTTCCGGGGTTAGACTTCTTAGCATTTCAAGCGTTTTAATGCGTGCGGACGTGAATTCTCTCCCGGCTGTGACTCCGTCTTCGTGGAGATAGTTGCGTTGTTTGGCCCACACCGCTGCCTCTGGTCGGGGCACAAAAGGCTTGGGATCATCAAGTAAAGTATTAATTTGCAAATGGTGTACTTCACGCTCGGTATCTCGCAAATGACAAATTAATTCGATCATAGCCCAATCATTGGGCGAGGTTTTCTGGCCCCATACTTTCGGACTTAAATCGGCGGTCAGGCTGTGAAGCACAGCCGGTGTGGAAGCCAGGATCGCCAGGATCGCGTTAATTGTTTTAAAGGATGGCTCCAGTGAAGTTAGGTCGGCAGATTCGAGCCATGCACGCAGGTCTGTCAAACTGCCTTTCCGGGCCTGCTTATTATCGCGCACAGGATCCGGATTATCGTCAACATGGTAGGCCTTGATGCCCAGTTTTACTGCGGGCGCGAGATCACGCTCAACATCGTTCCCAACCATCAACACCGGCCCGTCGGGCCAGCCAAGTCTGCCAAGTACTTCGGCATAGTAGGCCGGATGTGTTTTAGTGAAATGAAATGTCTCGAAGGAAGAGATCAATTCGAAGCGTTCAGGGTCGAACCCCGCCCAACGGACGCGATGATAAGTGGCTTTGCGCGGGAACAACGGATCTGTTGCGATAACCACGCGATAGCCTTTTGCAAATGCAGCATCGACAAGTTCCCGCGCGCCTTCCCTGCGTTTCGTTATGGACTCCAGTTCTGGGAACATATGGTCGTAAAAATATTCTATTTTCTCGCTGAGTTGTACTTTCGGAATGCCCAGTTTTGGATAAAATTCCGCCTCGAAAACCTCTTGTAAAGTATGCGCCGGATCCTCACTGGCCAGCATACTTTTTGTTCCAGCCATCAATGCGGAGAGCATGATCTCCGGCTGGAGGTATTCATTGAGATACTTTGATAATGCCTGAAAATAAGCCGGGATGAATGTCGCCGTATTTGTTTCGAGAAGTGTATCATCAAGGTCAAGCAGTAATGTCAGGGTCATTTTATTTCAATTAACCGCGATAGTAGATTCCCTTTTTAATTCCGGGGTATGCCGTTTTATTTTATACACAGGGTCTTAATGAGTATATTAATAATCTACGGTTTGCTTTCAGGATTTGACTTCGAACATAGGCGGCAGTGGATGGCATTCCCCACAACCTATTTGGGGTTCAGCGACTGACCGGTTGACCTTCTCACAGAATGCTGTGATTTCTACCCTTCGTTGGAACAGTGAAGAGAATGGGCGCTTGACAATACCATTCAATTTAAGGAATTCACAGGCATTCGCTTGCAATATCGCCGGAACGGGACAGGTCTGGCAGAGATCGGCTGACCACCTCTGGCCTGAAGCCATCAGCAGGCGGCATTCTTCCTTGTTCCGTCCGCGGAAGTAATCGCCATGAAAATATTTACATTCTTTTCCAGCGGGAGTACGCATATGTTTTCCGTAGAAAGATTTAGATTTTAAATTTGAACCTTCAACTTTTAATCTTAAACCCTGGTCACATATTCGCCTGTTCGTGTGTCTACGCGAATAGTATCGCCAACTTTTACAAAATTGGGACAGGCAACTTCGAGACCTGTTTCTGTTTTTACTCTTTTCGTTACCCCGGTGGCAGTATCGCCTCGTACAGCAACTTCAGCTTCCTTGACTTCTAGGTCAACGGAAGTCGGCAGTTCAACATCTAGCGGTTCGCCTTTATAAAAAGTCAACTTGACTTCCATACCCGCTTTTAGGAAATGCGCATCGTCGCCCAACACTTCGGCCTTGATGCCCGGTTGCTCGAAGGTTTCATTATCCATGAAATAATAGAATTCCCCGTCCGCATAGAGATATTGGACGTTATGGAAATCGAGGCGCGCCTCTTGTACGCGGTCGCCCGATTGAAAAGTCTTGTCGATATTGGCACCGGTCATCATATTCCGGGCCTTGACACGGATCGAGGCATTCCCACGCCCTGTTTTATTATGACTGTATTCCAATACTTTGAAAAGCATTTCGTCGTACTCGAAGGTCACCCCTTTTCGAAGATCGTTCACGTCAATCATACAAACTCACCTCATTCAAAAATTGCAAGTCATGCAGCACCCGAAGGGCTGCGAGATTATACTATAAGTTTACATTGGAATTGAAATTTATTGCATAAAATTTCTATATCCATTCACGATCATTCGTATTGCCCCTTAAAAATGGACATGTACATTTGAGTTGAACTTTCGTTTAAGGACTTGGAAATTC
>CAZPCR010000035.1:0-13351 GCA_964585035.1 uncultured Anaerolineaceae bacterium | reverse complement strand
AGGCCAAAAATCGCGATAAATGGGATTAGGAGGTAACCGTAAAGTGCGTTTTGCCCACTTCCCCAGGAAATAAACTGGATAGGAAATGAAATTCCATTTCGATCAATTCCGTAATGATAGAGATTGAAAGCATCAACACCAATTGAGGCTTCATCTGCGTTCAGTCCTGGCGGCAGGCGATTAAACTCCCAGGTTCGCGCGAAAATTCCAAGGCATAAGATTAGGAGAAACAGGACCCAATGCTTCCATTTCGATCTCAGATGAATGTAAAAACCGCCGAAACGTTGCAAAAAAGGAAGCATTGCTAGATTTCCTTAAAAGCTTCCTGTGGGATTTTCGCTTCGCGATTAAATTCTCCCCATGCCGATGCATGAAGCCATTTTTCCCTAGGAGGCTGCTTCTGGATTCGTCCCAGCCAATCTTTTTCGGTTGCATCTGCCCCCCAGAAGCAGTTTGCGGTTACATCCGCGCGCGATTTAGCATTACTATTCTGAGCACCTAAAGCATCAGAAACAAATTCGCGTTCCAAAGCGTCGCGGTCGGATGCAAGGGATTGGATGCAATTCGAATGATCATGAAGTGTTGACCGGTGCAGGACCTCGTGACGCCAGAAAAGGGTATCCGGATTATATATTTCATCGGGTTCCGGCCCAATGCATGTTTTTAGAAATGGAAAATCGTCAGGAGAAAAGGCATCGATCCAAACTGGCTTAAAGATGCTAGTACAGGGTGCGGCGGTTCCTGTCACGAAATGAAGCGGGGCTTTTTGATCCAGAAAAGAAACCATTGAGCCGGTCGTCTGCGAGATCCGTATGGGTCCAAAGCCGGCGTGCATGCATACATCTGCCCCGGCAAGACTTTCATCAGCGGACCTTTGCGAGCCATCGGGCTGCCCGTGATCTCGTAAAACCGACATCATTGTTTCGATTGTAATATCGCCGCGTTTTGCATTTAATAATTCCATAGTGCGAGATCTCCGCTTGTGGCAATCGGAAAAACGAGTATAAAGAAAATCAGAATAGCAACGGGCAAAATTGAATTCGGATTCGTTTTTGCACCAACCTTGCTGAATAGCATAGAAAACAAGGTTTGGAGAAGCAAGGTCCCAATCTTTTTCGATCGTAATGCCGTTGGAGATGGAGTAAACGCCTTTGATCCGTTTTGCGGCCCAATGCCCGCCTGCTGTTTCAAGAACCCAGGCGTCATTCGGATCGGCGAGAATGAAACTGTTATGGTAATACGTGGAATGGGTAAGCCCCGCATTTCCACCCTGCCCGAACGCCGCAAGCAGGTCGGTAATGACGGTAATACCCTCGCGTGGGCTCGCAGCTCGTTCGAGTGCAAGTCTGAGGAGATCCATGCCGAGCAGGCCTTTTTTGGTATAAGGAACTTTTGTGAAGAGCGCTTCATTGCCTATAACCAGGCTATGTTCATTCGCTCCCATTTCCGCACCCCAGATCCAAAAGGGCTTTGCAAGTAGTATTGCATACGTATGTTTGGCCTGCGGAATTTCAACATAAGTGCATTTGACTTGATTATCGGATGCATAATCCGCGGCGGCAAAACTTACCACATAATGGGCTTCGTTTGGCTCGCGATCTGAATTTTTGCCGAAGATCGTCACGCCATTCTTGGTGGTTTCGCCTGTTGCGATAATTGTGTCGCACATATTTCTTCCTTATTGAGTTAGGTAGGTTAAACAATATATCTTGAAACAAGCAGGAAGACAATGCTCCTCGGTTATAATTTTAAATGGGATTTGAGGTTTGTTGATGACGATTGTCAATAACGTAACGCGTATGCTCGACTCTCGTAAAATAAAATATGAGGCTTATGAATTACCATCGGAGAAATTGGGCGCGCAGGAAACAGCCGACCTCCTGGGTATCGATGCGTCCATTGTATTCAAAACAATCGTGATTACCCGGGAGAAACCGAAAAAACCGATATTGGTGGTCCTCCCGGGAACAAGGATTGTTGATTTGAAACTTGTTGCCACTGCCGTGGGAGAAAAGAAAGTGACCCTTCCGACTGAACGTGAAGCGGAAGCGATCACCGGTTTGCTGGCCGGTGGCATCTCGCCTTTGGCGTTGATCAATAAAGGTTTTTCGGTCGTAATCGATGTCTCGGCACAGGATTTTACCGAGATCCATATTTCTGGTGGGCAAAGGGGACTGAATATCAAAGTGGGTGTGGAAGATCTTTTGGAATTAACAAAGGCAAGATTTGCTGCGGTAACCCGTCCAATATCCACGGTTTGAGAAGTATACAAGAACGTTTCGCGTTTTATTCTGTTGCGTGTTGTTGACTAATCTCTTCATCTTCCTTATTTGGTTTAATATACAGGTCCCGGAATAATTTCCAGGCCACTATCCCTATGATCGTGACCATAACCAGGGCCAAATCCGAATTCCGGTATGGCTCTACTCCAAACAGAAAGTACTGGTAGGAGAAAAACGAGACTAGGTTTACGATGACGGGGACATAAAAATAAGAGGGAAAATAAAATCCAAATGCAATGGAAAAAATATCTGCCGGAAAAAAATAACGCTGATGCATTTTTGGTAGGAAAAATGGGACGATCAAGACAGAGAAAAAGGCGATTTCCAAATAATGGATTGGGGATAATGTTGATTTGCTTTTTTTTATAATCAGGATAAAAATCAAAATAATGGTGATCGCCAGAGCAATTCCAGCCGGAAGGAACATTTGGAAGATATCCTTTCCCGGGGGAAACCAGGCATACAAGTTGGGCGCATGAGATGTCAATTTATTATATTCACCAGCCTGCGAAAAATAAATGCTGATCAGGCTCGTGATAGGTCTTCCGATCATCCAGGCAGGGAGGATGGATATAAAATACACGATAGGAATCGCAAGAAAATATTTCCATGAAATTTCTTTTCTTAGCCATAACGCGATAAGAAAAGGCAGGAAGAAAATGGATTGAAGCTTAAATGCAAAAGCTATACCGAAGGCAATAAAGGAAAGCCAATTCCTTTTTATCATTAGAAGGTACAGGCTCGCAATTAATCCTGCAGTGTAAATGCTGTCAGCCTGGCCCCAAAACGAGGAATTTAAGATCACGGGCAGGGAAATAAGTGTGGCACAGTAGGCAAAAAGTGCGCCATAACGATTGCCACTCTTCAAACTCACGATTTTGTATATAAATCCTGCACAAACAAAATCGGCGATAAAAGATGGAATTTTAATTGCAACCACGTCAACCAATTCCGGCAGGAACCGGGCGACCAAATATAGCAGGTATAAATATGGCGGGTTGTAGTTTGAAAAATCGCCTCCAAGTGCGCTGATGCCCATCGTTTGGATCGCGTTATACCAGACCTTGGTATAGGTCTCGTAATCGGCAGATTTATAATCAAGGAGGCTAAGTCGAACAAGAACTGCCAGTATTGTTGCGAGTATCAGGTAAGCAATAATTTCCCAATCCAGGTTTTTGATATTCTCCCATAGGGGGGAAAGTCTTGATTTATGATTCATGAAAAAGCTCCTGGGGTAAATATCTTATTAAGTGAAAATAGATTCGGTGTCTGCGTGCGTAAAATGACTGCGATAAGCAGATGTTTCATCCAGGTATCCTTTTACTGCGATGAATAGTTCTCTTTGCAAGTATGGATTGGCCTTGCTGTCTCCACTCACGAGACGATATTCATCCTCGTTGCTCACGATGACGATATGCCCGCTTGCAGCGAGCCACTCCAGACCCAGTTTTATCGTAGCTTCACGCTGTGCAGTTATGGCGGCCAGTTCAGAGATTTTGATTTTACCCGAGCGTTTACGGATAGCAAATTTAGTTAATCCTGCAAGGTGTGAAAGAAATTCTTCAGCATTTTCTTGAACTGGGTTTAATGCATAAAGGTATATGATCCTTGGTTTTACCATTTCCAGGGCTTCGCGCAATTCGGTGGGTGATGGTGGGGTGGTCCATATTGCGAATTCGTCGGCTAGGTGCAATTCGTAGCGGTTCTTGCCTTTTTTCTCAGACCCCTCCGCCCAGGTCAATATGGATGGTGAAAAGTTAAGAGCGTTTGGTTTAAGGCGGAGATCCCTTATTTCCAATCTTGATTTATAGATCTCAATTTGTTTTTGTTCCGTAACTCGAAAATCGACCAACTCCAAAGTTAGTTGTTGTTCGCCGCGATAAGAATTCGCTCGCAAGCGATATGCCAGATCGAATTTATTTCCTTCGCCTGTAAGCGCCTCGGATCCTTCTTCACTTCCACCATTCCACCAGAGAACCTCCCGATTTGTTTTTTTATCGTCCGCAACTACCAGTTTGATGTGTTCTTTCTCTCGGCCAATCTTAATTTTGGACCGGAGTTGCAGCCCATGCGTCGCAAATACCAGAGGCGGATTTCCTGGACCGAAAGGAGCCAGTTCCTCCAGCGCATTTGTCAGGTCGGATGACGCCGCTTTAAGCCCCAGCCATTCATCCACTTGTAGAGTCGGTTCTTTACTAATTATGGATCCTAACATTTTCTCCACTGTTTTATTCATAGCATTACGGAATTCCGTAAGGTTGTCGGGGATAAGTGAAAGACCTGCTGCCATCGGGTGACCACCGAAACCGAGCAGATATTTTTTATTTGCGGCGATCGCTTCGGTGATATGTAATCCTTCCACGGAACGGGCTGAGCCGCGCAAGATGCCGTCATCCGATGTGGCGAGGAGGATAGCTGCCTTATGATATCGTTCTACTAAGCGGCTTGCGACAATACCGATAACACCCCCAGGCCAGGATGGATGAGTCAATATGATAAGCGGCTGTGTTAGTAAGGCAGGTTCGGCTTTGAGTTGCGTTTCGGCAGCGTGGTAAACCTGGTTTGTAAGCAATTTGCGTTGTGAGTTCAACAATTCAATTTGGGCTGCAAGCATACGGGCGCGAACGGGGTCTTGAGTGAGAAAAAGTTCAACCGCTGGGTTGGCATCACTTAACCTACCAAGTGCATTCATCCTTGGCCCGAGAGTAAACCCGATGCTTTCTTCCGTAGCTTGTGAAAGATCAAGGTTTGCCAACTGCGCAATAGTTTTTAACCCCAACCGACCAGTATTTCGAAGAATCCCAATACCCTTTTGAGCGATGGCTCGTGTTTCGCCTTTAAGTAAAGCAAGATCCGCAATAATTCCCAAGGCAGCCAGATCTAACAAAGAATCAGGGTCCTGGATGATTTCGCCTTGTGGTATATCGGTTTTCCACACATCGATGAGAGCTTCCGATAATTTATATGCCACCCCTGCGCCGGGTAAATTGGCAAGTGGGTGATTTGTTGATAATAATTTGGGGTCGACGATAGCCCTGGCTTTAGGTAGGATGTCGGGCAAATCATGGTGATCTGTAATGACAAAGTCTACGCCTCGAGATCGTGCATAAGCAACTTCCTCGAATGCAGAGATACCCGTATCGCAGGTGATGATAAGTTTTGTACCTGCATCAATAATAGGATTGAGATTCTCAAAGTTAACGCCGTGACTTTCATTAGCGCGTATAGGAATATGATACGTGACTTTCGCGCCCAGCGAGCGAAGAGTTTGGATAAGTATGGCCGTTGAAGTTTGCCCATCCACATCGAAATCGCCCCAAACGCAGATAGGCTCTCCCGTGTGGATGGCAAAAGTAATGCGATCAAGTGCCGCATCGAGACCCGGTAGTTCCAAAGGGTTAATGGACTGTGAATGAAGTGGATCCAGGAAAGCTCTTGCGGCATCTGGTTTAGTAAATCCTCGGCGGACCAGAGTCTGAGCCACTATGGAGTGAAGTCCAAGGACTTCAAGCGCCGATATGTCTACAGGTTGCGGATCGAGCCATTTAGTCATAAAACGATGAATTAAAATAGGTTAACAAGGGGTAACTCTTATCACACTGGTCCTAAATGGGCTCAAAGCGCGCAGTGAAATGTCGTAAAAGTTCGGGTGCGTAAGTGAATTTATAGCCGCGTATGGTCGCAGCCCGTTCGTTGATCTGAGCAAGTGTGTCTGCTACATAGTCCATGTGGCTTTGTGTGTAGGTACGTCGTGGAATGGCGAGTCTTAAGAGTTCGAGCTTGGGATAGATCATTTTGCCGGTATCCGGATCAGGATAGGCGAACATAACAGAGCCTATTTCAACTCCGCGGATTGCGCCGGTCCGAAAAAGCTCCACACATAATGCCTGGCCGGGAAATTCGCTTTGGGGGATATGCGGCAACACGGCATGAGCGTCGAGATAAACCGCGTGACCTCCCGCGGGTTGAATAGTGGGAATACCGGCTGCGTTGATGAGCCCAGCGAGATAAGCAGTCTGACCGAGGCGATATGCTAGATAAGATTCGTCGAGACCTTCATACAAACCAACAGCCATGGCATCAAGATCACGACCTGCCAATCCACCGTAAGTGGGGAAGCCCTCACGCAAAATCAATTCATTTTTTACATTTTCAAAAAGCTTATCGTCATTCATACAAAGAATGCCGCCAATGTTGACGATCGCGTCTTTCTTGGCAGACATAGTCATTCCATCGGCGAGTGCAAACATTTCACGCGCGATCTCGACGACCGATCTATTTTCATATCCTTTTTCGCGTAGCTTAATAAAGTAGGCGTTTTCAGCATAACGGGCAGAGTCGATGAAAAAAGGGATCTTATTGGAACGGTAGACTTCTGCAATTGCCTTAAGGTTTTCCATTGAGACAGGCTGACCGCCTCCCGCGTTGTTTGTCACCGTTACCATTCCAAAGGGTATATTCTCCGCACCTACTTTCTTAATAAAGGCTTTGAGTTTTGCAATATCCATATTTCCCTTGAAAGGGTGCATATTGGGAGTGTCGAATGCCTCGTCGATGACCAGGTTAGCCGGTCTGCCGCCGCGGGCTCTTATATTTGCATCGGTTGTGTCGAAGTGCATGTTTGATGGTACATACTGTCCCTGCTTGACAAGTACCGCGCTGAGTATGTTCTCTGCAGCCCGTCCTTGATGGGCGGGTACAAAGTGCTTGAAACCGAAAATATTGTCCACCGCGGCTTTTAGACGATAGAATGAACGTGCACCTGCATAGGACTCGTCTCCGCGCATGAGAGCCGCCCATTGTTCCTGGCTCATCGCGCCAGTGCCTGAGTCAGTCAATAGGTCTATAAAGATGTCCTCAGCTTTAACCGAGAACAGGTTATAGCCTGCTTCTTTGAGCCTGGCTTCACGTTCTTCAGGTGGGATCAGCCTGATTGATTCAATTACCTTAATTCGGAATGGTTCTGGTGGGTAGGTTGGCATGGTTTCCTTATCAGGTTTGAATATATGTATCGTACACATTCTACGACGATTTTCTTCAAGTCTTGTATCCACAATAATTTTATGATAAGGTTTATCACGGGAAGAGAGGTGCATATGCGTGTCTGTGTACTATATGATGACGAACCTTATGGTTTCACCCCCGCGGAGTTCTTAAAAAACTTCGATTGGGAAATGGTCTTATTGCACCGGCCAGTTTTAGAAAGACTGCGGGCTGTAGCCATGGAAAACCGATTTGATGTTTATTTCAACCTGTGCGACGGAGCCAGCGATGAAGATTATCCGGGTCTGGATGTTGTGGAAGCGCTGGAGGAGTTGAATCTCCCGTTCACCGGTGCGGACAGCAAGTTCTATGATCCAACCCGCGAAGAGATGCAGGCTGCCGCGGATGCGCACGGAGTTGGGTTCGCAAAAGGCTATCACGTAACCGAAAACGATGACCTGGAAACTCTCGTAAAAGATCTACGTTTTCCGTTGATGGTAAAACATCCAAAGAGCTACAGCAGCATCGGTATGACGCGTGATTCGCGCGTGGAAAACCTTGAACAATTACGGACACAGTTCGAGCGGATTTCCTCGGAGTTTGGTAGTGCTCGGGTGGAAGAGTTCATCGTGGGTCGTGAATTCAATGTGCTTGTCGTAGATAATCCTGATAATTTAGACACCCCTTTCGTTTATCCCTCTACCGAATTGATATTCCCGCCGGGAGACGAATTTTGGCATACAGATATCAAATGGGATTATTCAGTTCCCTTTGAATTCAGGCAAGTTAAGGACCCTGATCTGGTTTCTCGCTTGCAAGACGCGGGCAAAAAAATGTATCTCGCAATCGGTGGAAATGGATATGGGCGGTGCGATGTCCGAATGAACGCCGAGGGAGAGATATACATCCTGGAGATCAACCCTAATGGCGGGATTCTTTATACTCCGGAGGAGTACGGTCCCGCCGATTATATGATCCTATATGACGAGGACGGCTACGACGGTTTTTTCGATCGCATCTTCCGCGCCGCAATGGTTCGACAAAAAAAGAGAGAATCAAAACGGATTAAGTAATTTCTGCTCACTTAGTCAATATGTATAGGACTATAATTTTCGAATGCGAAGACTGAGAATTGCCTTGGCCCTGATTTTGTTAATCCTCTCGCTTGGTTTGCTGGCCTGGGGAGTTTGGCCCGCAGCCCGTGAACGGCACATTCTTCCAATTACACCCTCTGAGATGACTCTTCCAACGCCAGCTTCCTTTGATCCCATGTTTATAGCCAGTCCTGTAATATGAAAATGTTAAAGGTTGGGAATCTTCAGCTTTTCATGGCGGGCGCGCTATTATTAACCGTAAGCTTGGCTTGTGGATTAACAGCTCAGCCTTTTGCCAGCGCCTCGGCGCCAACGCTGGATTTGAATCAACCAGTCAGTCCCGGTGGAACCATTTCGCTTCCAACACAATCTTCCGGAACAGATATACCTTTTGTAATCCTACCTACTCCCACAGAGGAACAACCTTCCGAGCCTGCACCGGTTGCAGTTCCGCCAGCCATTCTGGAGTCCCGCCGCTTGACGCTCGAATATCCTCCAAAAATTCGGACAGGTGATTCGGATGTGATCCGTCTTACCCTGGAGGTGGATACCCTCAGAAATTTCACTCCTACGGCAGAAGTACAAGGGAATCTGGTAACAGGAAAAGTCGTTCAGATCCCCGATCTGTATGATAAGGATAATGTAATCGCTGAGGCGCGGATAGACCTGGCTGGGGTGGAGATACGCCCGAGTGAAGAGATCAGCGAAACGCTTTTACCGGGTCAATCGGTGACGTTTTATTGGAGTGTCCGGCCTGATGCACCAGGTACTTTTCGCGGGACAGCCTGGTTCCTCCTGCGGTTTGAGGATAAAGTTAGTGGAGTCGAATCCGAGAAGGCAATCTCTGCCCAGCCAGTGCAGATTGAGTCGGCGAGTTTCCTCGGTTTGAATGGATCTGTGGCTCGGACAGCAGGTGGAATTGGGTCATTGATTGGTGCCGTACTAGGTTTCCCTTTTGCGGACGATATTATAAAATGGCTGATCAGCCGGTTCAAGGGAAAGGGTTAGTCCGGAAATTTCAGGTTGAAAAGGGTGTGACATACATCTTATAATTTTAGGGTGGCGCAGAATTAATCGATCGACCTTCATGGTACAATTTCGCCGTTCTGACGCAGGTCAAGTTAGGTATTAACGGAGAAGATATGCAAAGCGATTGGTTATATATCGGTTTATTTTTGATTGTTGGGGCTCTTGTCCCGACAGCCGCGATCGTAACTTCCTCAATTCTTTCACCCAAAAAACCAAACCATATCAAGCAAAGCACCTATGAATGCGGAATGGAAACCGTAGGAGAAAATTGGGTGCAGTTTAAAGCCCAATATTATGTTTTTGCCCTGGTATTCCTGGTCTTCGATGTAGAGACGGTTTTTCTATTCCCATGGGCGGTATCGCTAGGAAAATTGTCTTTGTATGCCGTTTTTGAAGGGATCGTCTTTATTATTATACTAATTGCCGGACTTGTGTTTGCCTGGCGTAAGGGTATGCTTGAGTGGTTTTAATTGGTGTCATGAATTAAGGCTGAAAGGCGAGAACCTTCCGGCCTTTTCTTTGGGTAATGCCGTTACTCTACCTTTCCTCCTGATAAGGACTTCGCACACAGTAGTAGGGACCTTGGTCAGCAAGGATGGATGTGATTTTTGGAGTAGATCATGAATTTATGGACTGATCCGGTTAATTTTATTTCACATTGGTTGATGAGTCTTCTTACCGGTTGGGGGATCGCGGAATGGCTTGCTAATTTTTTGATCCAATTGATCGGCGTTGTGGTTTTGGTCTCCATGATGATGTTGATCGATATCCTTTTAGTCTGGGTGGAACGCAAAGTGGTAGCTCGTTTTCAGGACCGTCTTGGCCCAAACCGAGTTGGCCCTTTTGGGATCATCCAACCTTTCGCTGACATTATTAAACTCCTTATCAAGGAGGATATTACTCCAGATGGTGCAGACCGGGTGGTTTATAACCTCGCGCCGATATTATCTTTAATGTCGGTGCTATTGTTGTGGGCGATTGTGCCGCTTGCTCCGGTCATATTTGGCGTGGACCTAAACGTCGGTGCGCTATACATCATTGCGACAGGAGCCATCGGGGCGCTTTCCATCATCATGGCGGCCTGGTCGTCCAATAATAAATACGCTTTGATCGGTGCTTTTCGTCAAGTAGCGGTCATGGTCTCATTCGAAGTGCCGATGATCGCGACCATGCTGATTCCAACCATCCTGGCTGGCTCAATGAGTATGGGTGCGATTGTTCAGTCACAGAATGTTTGGTACGTAGTGATTGCGCCGTTAGCCGCGATCATTTTCATGATCACTGCTATCGCGGAACTTGGCAGAGCACCGTTCGATATGAATGAAGCCGAGTCTGAGATCGTGGCAGGCTTCCACATTGAGTATACGGGAATGAAGTTCGGCCTTTTTTATGCAGGTGAACTCATGCACGCTTTCACGTTCGGCGGTTTTTGGGCCATCTTATTCTTCGGCGGCTATCGTTTGTTTGGGCTCGAGAACCTTGGACCGCTCGTTGCTGCAGTGATCCTGCTCGCCAAAGCTTTACTGGGTTATTGGGTGATCATGTGGGTCAAGTATACAATGATGCGCATCCGCATCGATAATATGTTATCTTTCAGTTGGAAATTCCTGACGCCCCTGGCGTTCGTGATTTTAATGGCCACCGCGCTGATGAATGCGATCCTGCGCAGTGTTTCGAGCGGAGTTTACATTGCGGGAATGTTCCTAATGAACTTGGTGATCGGGCTGGTGGTAATCGAAATCGTGCGTCGGCAAGGCAAGCGCAGCCGGGCGAGGGTCGAAGAACCGATACACCGTGCGGTGGCACATCCCTAAATTTTATTGCCAACCCCTCTCCTAATAGGTCGGGGAGCGGAGAACATTATGACAATTATGCAGATCATCTTTCTTATTGTCGGAGCTGTCATCCTGGGTTCTGCGTTAATGGCGGTGACGACCGGCAATCTCGTCCATGCTGCACTATGGTTAATTGTCACACTTTTTGGTGTGGCTGTTTTATACGCGTTGCTCAATGCAAGCTTTTTGGCGGTTGTGCAGGTTGTGATTTATATCGGTGCGATCGCGATCCTGTTCATTTTTGCGGTCATGTTAACCCGTAAAGAAATGCGGGATCGGGGTCCGCAGTTGAACAGCGCCTGGTGGTTGAGTGCCATTATTGCTTTGCTTACCTTTGGCGGATTGATATGGATCTTGCAAGGTTGGAGCGACTTCGCCAGGCTACCTGGTGATTTTCCAACCGGCTTTGACGCGGTTGGGCTCTTGGGAAATGCGCTCGTCTCTCCCGATGCTTTCGTCCTACCGTTTGAAGTCGCATCCGTATTACTTTTGGCCGCGTTGGTAGGTGCGGTCTATGTTGCATTCAATCGGAAGTAGGAGTACAGATGATTCCCCTTTCCTGGTATCTCACTCTCTCGGCTGCCCTTTTCAGCATTGGATTGTTCGGAGTGTTGTCTCGCAAGAATGCCGTGGCGATTTTGCTCGGCGTGGAGTTGATGCTTAATTCTGTGAACATCAACCTAGTGTCCTTCTGGCGCTACGGCGACATAACACAGATGGCCGGCCAGGTTTTCTCGATCATTGTCTTTGCAGTGGCGGCTGCTGAAGTAGCCGTTGGTCTGGCACTTGTTATTTCAGTTTATCGCCGGCGCAATACTGTGATCGCCGATGATATTGACATGATGAAATGGTAGAGCAAGGTTTATTCGTCCCTAAAAAGATAATAAAAAACCCCTTGAAAATCGTTCTTCGGTTGGAGACTTCATGACGATTGAATCGTTGATCTGGCTGATCCCTTTACCTCCCATCCTTGCATTTTTTCTGATCGTTCTCTTTACGAATCGGAACAAGGCGTTGAGTCACTCTGTGGCTATCGGCGCTGCCTTTCTTTCGTGGCTAGGGGGGATGATCGTCTTTGTTCGAGCGGTTGGTTTTCATGATCTTGGCAAAGAACCATTTGCCTCTTCCATAAATTGGATCCCGACCGCCGATACCTGGTTGAAGATTGGGGTTTTGGTCGATCCACTTTCCGCGGTTGTACTTTTCTTTGTAGTGTGGACCGTCTTGATGATTTTCCTTTACAGCGTTGGCTATCATAATTTCGGCCAGCCCAATGGTGACCATGATCAACCCGGCCTACCGCCACAAGGCGCGACGGTGGACGAACACGGCCATAAACACATGGTCCCTTCCATTGAACCCATGTATTCGCGTTTCTTTGCTTTTATCAGTTTATTTGCTTTCGGTATGCTGACTCTAGTACTCTCCGACAATCTTTTGACCCTCTTTGTCGGTTGGGAGATCATGGGTTTGTGTTCATATTTATTGATCGGCTTCTGGTACGCCAAACCTACGGCCCGCGCGGCGGCAGTCAAGGCTTTCATGACCACACGCATCGGCGATGTATTCATGTTATTGGGCATTGTCTATGTATACAGTGCTACAGGTACCCTTTCATTCCGGGAAATTTTTCAGCCGCAGGTTTTGCATACCCTGGCGACCGTTCCAACCCCTATTTTAGGGCTTTCTGCCGCTGGTTTGATCGGATTGCTGCTCTTCATCGGGACGGTTGGTAAATCCGCGCAGTTCCCTCTCCACGTTTGGCTGCCTGACGCGATGGAAGGTCCAACTCCTGTCAGCGCCATGATCCATGCTGCGACGATGGTGTCGGCAGGCGTGTATATGGTAATTCGCATGTTCCCACTTCTGAGCCTCGATCCTCGCACCATGACCATCGTCGCTTTCATAGGTGCATTTACTGCGCTGTTTGCTGCCACAATCGCGGTTGCCCAAAACGACATTAAACGCGTTTTGGCGTATTCGACAATTTCTCAGCTTGGCTATATGATTGCGGCTCTTGGTTCCGGTGCTTACGTGGCCGCTGCTTTTCATCTCGTGACGCATGCCTTCTTTAAGGCTTTATTGTTTCTTGGTTCCGGTTCTGTCATCCACGGTATGGAACACGGAG
>CAZPCR010000034.1:0-13445 GCA_964585035.1 uncultured Anaerolineaceae bacterium | reverse complement strand
GCGTTCGCCAGAGGAGTCTACAATTTTGTCTCCATCAAACACACGTACCTTCCAGCGATATTCGCCTGGCAAAAGATTTACATCCAATTGATACTGGGAAAGGGTTGAATTGAGCTCACCAGTAGATTTAATAAGCTGCCACTCCCCATTTTCGCCATCGGGTTGGTAGTTAAGCTCCGAGGTAAGAACTATTGAATCTATGAATACGCTATATTGTTCGTCGGTCCCATACGTGCGAGTCAGGGCGAGCGGTACCTGGCCAGTATTTAAATCAAAGCTACCCATATCCTGCCATACCCACTGATTCAATTCGCTGTTATTATCGGCAAACTCTAACTTTTGACCCGCAATATCAATAAAGTTATGTTGATCGTTCGCCCGACGTTTGAAAAAACGCACCCAAAGTTTATAATGTCCAGGGGAAGGGACATTAAGATTGTAGTCTGCCTGACCGGCGTACTCATCGTCCAACAGGAATCCAGAACCACTAAAATCATTAACAAAACCACTTTCCGAATGCCAGCCAGGGCCCTGGAAATCTTCGGCTTCAATCCAGAAGATGTCATCCAATTTTCGTTCCAGAGTTAATGCAAAACTACTCGTTTTGACGCCGTTTGAATCCCATGTGAATGTGACCGGCTGCTCGTCCCCAGAACCAACTGCATCTTTAGGGGCAACTGCGGTGGGTATTGCAGGGGAATAACAGCGCGGGTAAGTCAATACCTGCGGCTCCAAATGATAAATATCAAAGAACCTGGCAGAAGATTTCAGGACTGTGCCAGGATAGCAATCAAGAACATTTTGTAAATATTTAAGATGTTGGTCTTGAAAAGAGTTTGCGGTTTTATCGTAGAAAATGTCAAGGCCATCCGAGCCTTTAAGCTGCCAGAGCGCAGGAAGAAGCGAAGCTTCTGTAAGCTGCTTGTAGTAATTTGCTGCATCCAAACCGAGATGACGTGCACCGGCAACCGAGTAAATCAAGATATGCGATTCCACTTCCAGGGTGTCATTTTGATTTGGCATGAAAGGATACAGGATCATTGGTGTCGAACCAGCCGAGGAAAAGGTCAGGTCAGCCAGTTCCCTGCGTTTCTGACGTTCCACAGGGTCCACCAATTGCGAAGTAAAAATATGATAATCATTCAGGACGATCACTAAAATCATCAGAGCGAATGTTACCGGTACCGCAAACTTGAGAGATCGACCTTTTAATAATCCGCGCAGGGCCCCAAAAGTCGTCCACAAACCCAGCGCGCCCCAGATCATTAATGAAGGGATGGTCATATACATAACCCGCGGCCAGACTGAACCCAGGAAAACCGATCCTAATAACGTATTGAATAAATACCAAAGCAAAATAAAAAGGTACCCAGGACGGCGAATATTCCAAATGTTATAAACCAGACCGATCACGACGAAAGGCAGGATCAGCGGGTTGATTAATGACCCATTCCAATTGATCAATGAATCAGTAAAGACGACCTGGGAAAAGGTTGTCTCCAGAACATCCCTTATATTTCCCAACATAAAACCGAGAGCACCCAAGAGTTCATGTCCATTACCGGAAAAATAATCCAACCAGCCAAATAAATAACCCTGCCGCCCTGCAAGATAATCCCGGCTGAAGGCCAAGTAGACGAGAACCACAGGCCATGTAACCAATAGCAATCGAGTGATCCAATTCTCAGCAGAATCCCTTTTATTTCTTATCTCAAAGACCGCCATTCCGAAAAGAAACACCAAAGCAACGACGGCGGTGGGGTAAAAGGTCTCGTAGGTTAACATGCCCAGGCCCAGGAGCAACCCTGTTATTTGAAATTGCCAAATTTTTCTATCCTTAATCGCCAGAAACAGGAAAAAAAGTGAGCCCAAAGCCCACGGCTGCGGAGGCGTATTGTGAAGAGCCTGATGAGAAGCGTTCAACTCGATAAAAGACATGCCAAAAAGCAGTGCCGATAACAAAGCAATAGAAGGGCTAGAAGTCAACAACCGCACCAGTAGATAAATAAATAAAACAGAAACCAAGCTAAGAACAACACTTTCGATTCGTGCAGAAATAAAATTCAGGCCGAAGATCCGCAAGAATAGAGATCGAACCCAAAAATCAACGGGGAGGTATTTGTAGTGCATGGTGGCGAATTCACCCAGATCCACCCGCAGGATAGTTGAATACCAACTTTGAACCGTCCATTTGGTTTCATCGGCCTCCAAGCCGTAAACGCGATTATTCAGATCAAAAAAACGAGTAAGAACCACGAGTAAAAGGATCAATCCCGCGATGACCTTTTCCACCGACGACGAAAGATTGAGTTGGTGGGAAAAGACATCCACCCACTTAGGGTTTGAACGAGCCCAGAAAATCAAGATAATCCCGCAGGCGATATATGCCAGAACCCCATAAACCGTTAATTGACTGGAAATCAGGATCTGGGCTGCGACAGCACTCACCACACCTCCAACCAGCAGGGCAGGATCGGGTATGTTCAAGAAGGGTAACGACGATGCGGGATTTGTGCCATATACGCGAGTTGCCCAAGGGAGTTGGAGCCGCGGGAGAATTAACCGCGGAACATGGATGTGCAGGTAATAGTCCGTGCCATCTATTGTTTGGTGGGAGTTAACTTTTACGTGGACGGGACCTGGATGCCCATCTGGAACAGACGCGTAATTTTCCGCTGCCCATTCCGGCGGAGAGTCAGGCTGCATTTCCTGTTTTGCAGATTCCAGAAAAATCTCCTCCACCCAGTCGGACTGTTCTTCTGCCTTGAGAGGAAGAGGCGCGACCGGTGCGTTGAACCATTCCACCATAGGCCTGAGAGGCGTGGGGACATTTAGCGTTAACGTTTTAGGAAGAATAACTACAAGGATAAAACAGACAAGTATAAAGATAAGGAATAAATCAAGAGAGAAAATGAGATATGAATCTTTAATAACGGTCGATAAGCCCTTGTCCTTCTCGAAGATAAAAGGCGTATTCATCCCTGCGATAAGAACGAGTTCCCCTCCCGTACTGTAAAACTGCGTGGTCTTTAGAGCGTCTCCCCATTGTTTCTGCAAGACTGCTTGTATATCCGCTGCTTGATCCGGAGGATAAAATGCAAGCGTCGGTTTAGAAGAAAATATTTTTGCACCAGTAATCACGTCTTGTGCAGTGACAGCCTGGTATGAAGATGTGGTGTTGAATACTTCAGAATAAGGTGTGAAATCTTTTTGAGAAGGATCTGAATATATGTAAACAAGGGACTCACCATGAGATTCCAAGTTAGCCCAGGAAATGACCTCCCCGGGCTGGGGATGATATTGATCGGGCATTCTGACGAAATAATCGTACAACCCGCCGATGGCAGTCAATGTGATCAAAGCAAATAAAATAACTGTTCCATACCCTTTCGTCTTAATATGGATGACAGAAGCGGCGTCCGCAAGGGCGTTTATACCTATACCGATCAATATTGCAATTGCTGGAATAATCGCAACCATATGGGCTTGACGAGGCGGCACTGTGTTGAAAACACTCAAGCCGAAGACATTGAGTAAAAACCAAAGAATAAGAAGCAAATTGCGCGGTTGTTTAGGCTTCGAAAAGGCCAGCACGAGACCGATAAGGAAGAAAACCGCCCCGATCGTCCCTGCAAGTGGAAAGGCGATATAATGTTCTGAGATAAGGCCGGACGTTTGAAATGCGAGCATCGTACGGATGAAGCCGCGAGTAATTAATACCGTGTAGATACCTGGATTGTAGAATAACTCATTGCCATTGATCTCCAAGGGAGGCGCAACCGAGAAGAGTTGCGAGCTTGAATAGAACTGCAATCCATTAAATGAGTTGAAGAAGGCGCTTTCAAAAGATTTATAACTCAAACCCTGCGGATCAACCTTTTGTCCATAAATAAAGTAGGGTGTGACCACTAGCGTAAATCCCAAGCCAATGAGACAGGCGGCATGAAGGAAGGCCGAGAATTTTATTTTTTTCCCCATCCAGATCAATAAAATGAACAAGAGAGAAATTACCAGTGCGATGCGTGCCGCGAAGTAAGTGTAAAAACCAAGGCCGGCCATACAACCAGCCAGATAAAGATATAAGCTACTCTTTCTATTTAACCCAATATAAAGCCAATAAAGCGTGAGGGCCGTGAAGAACAAAGCCTGGATATTGTTGTACCCCAGGCGAGAGAAATCAATAAAATACGGGCTAGTGATCAACATTATCGACGATATAACTGCGAGCCTTCGGTTGAACATTTCACGAGCAAGTAGATATAAGGGCCATACCGCAGCGAGACCCGAAAGAACCGAACTAAACCTCCATCCCCAAAGAGAAATACCAAAAACTTTCAAAAGCCAACCCTGAATATAGGAGCTGAATATAGGGAATGAATAGACACCCGGCGCAAAGATGGATGGTTGGAATTTGTTTATTGCTATGTCGCGAGCAATCGTCCAGAAGGCACCTTCATCACCCACGAGCTGGGCGGGAAGTCCTTGAAGACGAAAAGCGCCGATGACCACACCGACAGCCAACAGACCTATCATCCAAAGCAGGTCGGGGCGAGCAATATGTGGGGAAAGATCAACTTTACGATCCCGGTCCCATAGCAAAAATGCGAGGCCTATCAGAGTAAGGCTAATGAGCAAAAGCGAAATTTCTGATAGACTAAACTGCAGTGAACCCAAACGTAAAAGAAGAATAACAAAAAAACCGAACCCGACAAGCAACCATCGCCACCTGGACCGGAGAACACTTAATGCCAGAGGATTTTCTTTAAATCCATCTTGTAAAGCCGGCATTAAAGGAATTCCGCGAAGCGAGAGTGCCAATAAGAGGCCTCCCGCCACTAACAATGGAAGACCGTACAAGACCTGGTCAATGTTCGGATCAGCGAGATGAATTTGCTCGGTAAGCCAAGTGCCTAATGGAAGAGGCGGCGCATCGGGAGGAATCTGAATGTTAATTTTCCATTGGCCAACCACGATTAAATAAATACCAATCAGCGCCAACAGCCAGCGAACTTTCAGCCAATTACTGGATTTAGTTTTATTTTCAACCATTCGTTGCCCGAGTACGGTAATGCCGCCCTTTCTATTTCAGTCCTAATTCACTCCGTGAGATAACCACCCGTTGTATCTCACTGGTGCCCTCGTAAATCTCCGTGATCTTTGCATCGCGGAAGTAACGTTCAACAGGCAGTTCTTTGCTATATCCCAAACCGCCGTGGATCTGCACTGCGGCATGGGAACAAAACATGGCTGTTTCAGACGCAAACAGTTTTGCGAGCGAAGATTGAAGCGTGAATCGTTCGCCGGTAGTTTTGGAGCGTTCTTTAGCCATTGCAGCTTCATAGATAAGCAGGCGTGCGGCTTCAATACGCGTCTTCATATCGGCTATCTTGAAGCTAATACCCTGGAACTCTCCGATCTTTTGGCCGAACGCTTCGCGTTCGCGGGCAAAAGATAGACTTGCTTCATAGGCGGCTTCGGCTATGCCAAGAGCCTGGGATGCGATGCCGATCCGCCCTACATCAAGAACCGTCATTGCGATCTTGAAACCATCGCCTTCATCGCTTAAGCGATCGGTTATTGGAATCCGGCAATTTTCAAAGAGCAGTTCACTGGTTGCGGAAGCACGAATACCAAGTTTCGGCTCTTTTTTGCCGCGGGAAAACCCCGGAGAATTTTTAGTATCGACCAGAAAGGCCGTAATGCCTTTCTGATTCTTTTCGGGATCCGTCATCATGAAAACGACAATAAACTCGGCAACCGGGCCGCTAGTGACCCAGGACTTACGTCCATTCAGGATGTAGTAATTACCGTCGCGCGTAGCGCGGCTTCGCATTGTGCCCGCATCTGAACCGGACATCGGCTCGGTAAGCGAATAAGCACCGACGGACTTGCCGGATGCAACTGGTATCAGATATTTTTGTTTTTGCTGTTCGGTCCCGAATTTAAGGATTCCGTGACAATAGAGCGAATTATTCACCGACATGATCACGCCATGAGAGGCATCCACCTTGGAAATCTCTTCCAAAGCAAGGACGTAGGCGAGCGTGTCCATTCCCGCCCCGCCATATTGTTCAGGAATTTCGATGCCCATAAAACCCATTGCCCCCATCTTTTTCACAGTCTCATACGGGAAATCACCACTTTCATCAAACTGCGCGGCAATAGGAGCGATCTCGGATAGCGCAAAATCGCGCGCGGAGTCCCGGATCATCCGATGTTCAGAGCTAAGAGGAAATAATGCATCGCTCATAATCGCTCACCATGGAAAATGCTTCGCACAATATCCTTTCCCCTGACTTCCACCCTAAATCAAAGGGGACCAAAAAATGGAAGCTGTGTGTAATAAAACATATTGATTATACCTTGCGAGAGAATTATGATATAAAGCCAGTAACTTACACTCTATTTTCATTTTGATTATATAAGATAAATAAGAGGAGATTTAAATGAAAATCCTGATATCCGCTGATATGGAAGGTATTACCGGCGTAACGACCTGGGACCAGGTGACTCCGGGCCATGCAGAGTACTCCCGATTTCGCCGAGTTATGACGGCCGATGTGAATGCTGCCGTGAGAGGATCTTTTGAGGGTGGTGCGGATGAAGTCGTAGTGGTTGATGGACATTGGAATGGCACCAATATTCTCATTGAAGAACTAGAGCCCCGGGCTAGGTTGAATACTGGATCGCCATCACCGCTATCCATGATGCAGGGAATCGATCAAAGGGTGGATGGTGTGTTTTTTGTGGGTTACCATGCACGGCAAGGTTCGCAAATGGCAGTACTTGACCATACATGGTCGGATACATGCGTTGCCAACGTCTGGTTGAATGAGATGCCTGCGGGGGAATACACTTTAAACGCGGCGCTGGCAGGTTATTACGGAGTACCTATATTAATGGCGACCGGAGACCAGGCCGCCTGTCAGCAGATAATAGAACAACTTGGATCACTCGAAACCGTGGTTGTAAAACAAGGAACCGGACGGTACTCGGCGGAATGTTTACCCGCCGATATCACTCAACGCATGATCGAACAATGTGCTAAACGATCTGTCCAGAAACTTTTGAAAAAAGATATTCCTTCCCCATTTATTCCTAAGGCTCCTATAAAAGTAAAGGTGGAATTGCAGGGATCCGATATGGCCGACCGCGCGATGCTTCTGCCAGGAGTCACACGTGAAGATCGTAAACTTTCGTTTACAACGGAGGATATGGCCAAAGCGTACTCTGCTTTCCGTGCGCTCGTTTTATTGTCGTACCCGCGTTGATATAAAGGCTCTCTTTGTGACTAAATAGACTAGGGGGTATACGAAATCAATTGACGGGCGGAATGAATTGGCTATAATTCATCAAATTTGTTTCCAATGCGAAATTATGTTGAAATTAATTTTATTCTTTCAGGAAGGAGGTGAATCAATTCACGAAAATACATAACAATTTAATTTCCCAGCATCCATAATGATCAAACAAGGAGAGAGAGAATGGAAAAAAAGTTAACATTTAAATTGTTTGCCATGCTGGCTTTAATTAGTGTTGCCCTATCTGCCTGTGGAAGCGCGGCGACGCAGACCTCACCGGCAGCTTCCCAAGCCCCAGTATCGACTATGGCACCGGCTGCTCCAGCGGCAACTGTGTCGTCGACGGCAACGACCGGTGAAGGTGAAGTCGATATCGTTGACTGGCCAGGATATATCGAGCGAGGCGCGAACGACCCGAAATACGATTGGGTGACGGGTTTTGAAAAACAAACTGGCTGCATGGTCAAGGTAAAAGACGCCGCGACTTCCGATGAAATGGTGCAGTTAATCAACAGCGGTGGCTTCGATCTTGTGACGGCATCGGGTGATGCCAGCCTGCGACTGGTTTATGGAAAGTCGGTCCAGGAAATCGACATCAGCAAAATCCCATCGTACAAAAATGTTGATCCCCGTTTACAGAATGCGCCCTGGCACACAGTAGATGGCAAGCATTACGGTGTTTCCTATCAGTGGGGCCCCAACGTTTTGATGTATAACACGAAGGTTTTCCCGACTGCACCCACTTCATGGGATGTGGTTTTCAAGGAAATGACCCTGCCGGATGGAAAATCCAACAGCGGCCGTGTTCAAGGATATGTAGGACCGATCTACATTGCGGATGCTGCTGTATATTTGAAAGCCCACAACCCTGAACTTGGAATCACTGATCCTTATGAACTTACACAGCCACAATTCGATGCTGCTATCGCACTTCTGCAAGGCCAGCGCAAAATCGCTCCAAAATATTGGGGCGATGCCGCATCTCAAGTAACCGATTTCACTAACGAGGGCTTTGTTGCCGCACCTTCATGGCCTTATCAAGTAAACCTCCTCGTTGCAAACAATCAGCCGATCGCCAGTACGATTCCAACAGAAGGCACTACCGGTTGGGCAGATACAACGATGATGGCTACCAAATCGCAACATCCGAAATGTGCATACATGTGGCTTGAGCATTCCATCGACCCCAAAGTCCAGGGAGACGTAGCCTCCTGGTTCGGCTCCAACCCTGCCGTTCCTGCCGGCTGCACATCCAGTACCTTGTTAGGTCCTGATGGATGTAAAACCAATGGGTACGATAATTTTAATAAGATCGCTTTCTGGAAGACGCCGATTGCGGACTGCGGCAACGGCCAGTCGAATTGTGTGACCTACGATAAGTGGGTCGAATCATTCACTGCGATAGTTGGGCAGTAATAAATGATCACCTTCCGGGCGCGCAAAGTATCTTGCGCGCCCGGAAAATACGTAGAGGATATGTGATGAGTGATTCCGCGATCCTTTTTCAACATGTCAGCCGCCACTTTGGGGAACTGAAAGCAGTGGATGACGTCACGCTTGAAATTGCCGATGGAGAATTTTTTTCGATGCTCGGCCCTTCTGGCTCGGGCAAGACAACTTGTTTGCGAATGATCGCGGGCTTTGATCGTCCGACTTCCGGCCAAATATTCCTATTTGGTCAGGACGTTTCAAACTTACCTCCGTACGAGCGCTCGGTTAACACAGTTTTTCAAGATTACGCACTATTTCCTCATATGACTGTGGAAGAAAACATAGGCTATGGGTTGATGATCAAGAAGGTATCAAAGGAAGAACGCATTAAGAAGGTGGGTGAAATGCTTGATCTGGTCCAGCTACCCGGGTTAGGGTACCGAAAGCCGTCGCAGCTCTCGGGAGGACAACGCCAACGCGTGGCGCTGGCCCGTGCTTTAATCAACCACCCACGCGTCCTTCTATTGGACGAACCACTAGGTGCCCTGGATCTTAAACTCCGCCAGCAGATGCAAGTAGAACTGAAGAATATCCAGCAGCAAGTAGGGATCACTTTTGTATTTGTCACACACGATCAGGAAGAAGCCTTGACGATGAGCGATCGGATCGCCGTCTTCAGCCAGGGCAAGATCGAACAAATAGGAAGCCCGGCGGAGGTTTATGAACATCCATCCACACCTTTCGTCGCCAGTTTTGTGGGAACATCGAACCTAATCGATGGAGAGGTGGCAAAACGCATCACAGGTAAAGAAACGAAGTTTTCGATACGACCGGAGAAAATACATCTTTCCGGGCCTGATCAGAAAACGAGCGAGGAAATGTTCTCTGCAGATGGGAATGTCCGTGACGTGGTTTATTTGGGTTTGTACACGCGGTACCTAGTGGAATTGAATGGTGGCGGTGACCTGGTTGTGGTGGAACAGAACCTGCATACTACTTCGATGGATGTCATGAAAACTCGAGGCCAAAAGGTGCGCCTGTTTTGGAATAAAGAGCACGTTCGTTATCTTGGAGCCCCGAATGCTTAACCGCATCTCGACATTCTTATACCGCCGACCCAGGCTGGGGTTAGCACTCTTACTCCTGCCACCCCTGGTCTGGTTTGTTATCGTTTATTTGGGTTCGCTGGCAACAATGCTGCTTAATAGCTTTTATTATCTGGATGGATTTACCGGTCAGGTTGTCCAGCAATTCACACTACAAACATATTCGAAATTATTGGAACCCACTAATTTAGAGATATTTTTCCGTACGACAATCATGGCTGTGCTGGTGACAGTGGCCTGCATCATTATTGCTTTCCCGTTATCCTATTATGTGGCGCGTTTTGCAAGCAAGCGAATGAGGACATTTTTATACCTGGCAGTCACCCTGCCTCTTTGGTCGAGCTATGTGGTACGGGTTTATTCCTGGAAATTAATCCTGGCGCAGGAAGGAATCATCTCGTGGTTCGCCGGGTTGGTCCATTTAGACGGGGTCTTAAATTGGTATTTAGGTTTGCCGGTCGTCGGCGGCCCATCGTTATCAGTATCTTCCACAGGTATTTTCGTAGTGTTTGTATACATCTGGCTCCCTTACATGATCCTTCCGATCCAGACCGCACTGGAACGCGTCCCGAAATCCCTGGTCGAAGCTTCAAGCGACCTCGGTGCTAACCCGTCCGAAACTTTCAGGAACGTGATTCTCCCATTAGCCTTTCCGGGCGTAGTCGCTGGATCGATCTTTACTTTTTCACTCACGCTGGGAGATTTTATCGTTCCCTCGTTGTTTGGTAACTCCAGCTTCTTTATAGGAAAAGCGGTACTCACTTATATGGGCACCTCCGGTAATATCCCCCTGGCGGCGGCTTTTACAATGGGGCCTATCGTGATCATGATCACCTACCTATTAATCGCACGAAGATTAGGAGCGTTCGATGCGCTCTAAAATGAAAAATCAGACATCTGATGAACCGGCATCATTATGGTTGAAGATCGGCGCAGTGGGCGCGCTGCTTTTCATTCATATCCCGGTATGGCTGATATTTTTATATTCATTCACAACAGAAACCTCGGCCTATACCTTTCCACCTCCAGGGTTGACATTAAAATGGATACCTCAGGCGATTGCCAATCCCGATATGCAAATGGCTTTGATTTTGAGCATTCGCGTGGCGGTGTTGGCGACATTCACTGCCTTAATATTAGGCACGCTGGCTGCCGGGGCAGTTTATCGTTATAACTTTTTTGGCAAAGATGCAATTTCGTTCATACTTATTCTGCCGCTGGCCCTACCTGGAATCGTAACAGGCATCGCGATGCGGTCGGCTATCAGCCTGCTCCAAATCCCGTTTTCGTTCTGGACGATTGTGATAGGCCATGCTACATTCTGTGTGGTTACGGTATATAACAACGTGCTGGCACGTTTCAGGCGCACGAGCGGTTCCATGGTGGAAGCGTCCATGGATTTAGGTGCGAATTCCTTTCAGACATTTCTGCATATCGTGCTGCCCAACATCGGAACCGCGTTACTAGCAGGCGGTATCCTAGCCTTCTCGCTATCGTTCGACGAAGTTATCGTTACCACTTTTACTGCGGGCCAACAACAGACTTTGCCAATCTGGTTGTTCAGCCAAATGTTAAGACCACGCAACCGGCCGATTACCAATGTCACGGCGATGCTGGTGGTATTGATCACGGCGCTCCCAATCCTGCTGGCGCAGCGATTAACAACGAGAACCAGCGATACAGAAGGCGAAAAATCCTAGTAGATTTTGATGATAAGAAGTAAAATTTGACGCTTAGACCGGAGAATGATAGAGAAAGTTTCTACCGTCGTCTTAACAACGTTTTGTGCAATGGCTGCCAAACCGCCGCCTGTTGAGGAATTGTCCCTCAGCGAGGCGGCGGATGCAATTAACGGACCCGGTTGGAAGCCTGGAAGGAGGCGATTATTGACATGATCGCTTTAGAAGCTGATAGTACGCAGTGCCTTGTAATTACTTTGTAGCCTGTAGTTGTATTTTGACACACCCGGAAACGAAATAATCGATGTACATCTCATCGTTTCCGACCCATCAATCACGGCCAATTTGGCCATGAGAAAATTCAAGGAGACGAATGACCGGAAAAAACCTTTCATATCTTTCACCCAAGCTCGAAACCCGTCCCAATCACGATAAGGGTAATTGCGGCGTTTTTGCCATCCAACTTGTAAAGAAAGGAGAATTGATATCTCTCTGGGGCGGCAAGATCATATCTGCCGATGAAGTAAACCGGGATATGGAGAATTTTACACAACAAGTACTGCAGATCGAAGACAACTTTTATCTATTGACCCCTTCCATGGAGGCAGCAGACTGTTTCAACCATTCCTGTGACCCCAATGTGGGCCTGACTGGGCAGATAGGCTTGATCGCCATGCGCGACATCAAAGCCGGTGAAGAGGTGTGCCTCGATTACGCCATGTGCGACGGGTCCAACTACGATGAATTCGATTGTTCCTGCGGAGTCCCTGAATGCCGAGGGAGAATAACCGGTGAGGATTGGAAGCGTCCTGATCTGTGGGAACGATATGAGGGATATTTTTCACCTTATCTTCAACGCCGAATTGAGGCTTTAAAGAAAGAGAGTCAACCAGAACGCAAAGTGGCAATGGGTTAGGTCTTTCCCGGCGCAAATATTCCTGATCGCGCTGGTCTTACGGCTGATCCCCGTTATTTTGACGCGCCAGTTGCCTATCGGCCTCGACGATATGTTCCAATATGACATGCTAGCGCGAAGCTTGGCCTCTGGAAACGGATTCCGCTGGTACGCTACGGCAGACCTGGCGCAGATCGCTCCGTATCTCCATTTGGACAAAGCCTCTTTAAATCTTGACCCGCGCGGCATTCTCACTACGTTCCGTGCGCCTTTATATCCCGGATTCTTGTCATTGGTTTACTTTCTAAACGGAATCAACGATGGGAGGTTCTTCGCAGCACGCCTGGCACAAACAATCCTGGGTGCCCTACTGGCGCCGTTGACTTATTTAGTTTCATTGAATCTTTCCTCAACTGATCCTTCGGGAAAAACAGCGGAAGTAAGAAAAAATATTCCCAGCAACCAGAAGGCCTCCCGCACAGCAGCATGGGTGGTTGCCCTGTATCCAACGCTTGTGATATATCCACTAGCCCTTGCTACCGAAAATCTATTCTTTTTGCTGGTCCTTGCAAGTGTGCTGGCTTTATTGAAACTTTCCCATGTCTCAAGGGGAACCAAATCCAAACCAGCCATTTTCTACTCGATTCTCTCGGGACTTTTACTCGGATTAGCAGCGCTGACGCGTTCTGTTATCCTCCCCTTTGCGTCTCTTTGCATCCTTTGGATATGGCTCACTCTACGACTACCGACTAAGGCCATTCTTACCGGACTGGCTTTGATCGTCATCATTGCACCTTGGATAATTCGCAATTCGCTGATCGCACATAAACTGACGGGTATAGAGTCATCCATGGGCTACAACCTATATGTAGGTTATCATCCCCAATCCACCGGGACATTTATTTTCGGTCCTTCACTTGACCTGCTATCCATACTTAACGATCAGACGCGCGATAAGATAGGGACACAGAAAGCAATAGAATTTATTCGCCAGGACCCGGCGCGGTTCCCATACCTGGCGGTACGCAGGCTT
>CAZPCR010000033.1:0-13464 GCA_964585035.1 uncultured Anaerolineaceae bacterium | reverse complement strand
GAACGCGATTTCCGGCGCGGCCTGCTCACCGAACAGGAACAGAACGAACGCGTGATCGAGGTCTGGCAGAACACCACCGAACTGGTATCCGACGCGGTAAAGAAACACATGGATCCCGACGGAAACCTGTCCACGATGGCAAGCTCCGGCGCCACCAAAGGCGGTTTCTCAACCATCTCGCAGTTGGCCGGCATGCGCGGTCTTATGGCTGACCCGGCCGGGCGCATTATTCCGCTGCCGATCCGCTCTAACTTCCGAGAGGGTCTGACTGCGCTCGAATACTTCATCTCAACACATGGCGCGCGCAAGGGCCTGGCCGATACCGCTCTTCGTACAGCGGACGCAGGTTACCTCACCCGCCGCCTGGTGGACATCGCACAGGACATCATCATCAACGAACAGGACTGTGAAACAAAAGAAGGCACGATGATCCGCCGCTCAGACGACGTGGCCGGACAATCGATGGCCGTGCGTCTCTACAGCCGCCTGCTGGCCGAGCACGTAATCGACCCGAAAACCGGCGAAGTCATCGCCGAACGCGACGAAGTCATCGACCATATCCTGGCACGCAAGATCGCAGCTTCAGGAGTGGCGGAAGTGAAGGTACGTTCACCACTGACCTGCGAACTGCAGCACGGCATCTGCGCTAAATGCTACGGCCTCGACCTTGGCCGAGGCGACATGGTAGACCTGGGCGCGGCGGTAGGCATCGTAGCCGCCCAATCCATTGGCGAGCCCGGTACGCAGCTCACACTGCGCACATTCCATACCGGCGGTGTAGCCGCGACCGGCATGGACATCACAACCGGCCTGCCGCGCGTGGAAGAACTCTTCGAAGCGCGCAAAATGCCGAAAGGCGAAGCAGTTGTGGCAGAGATCAACGGCGTGGTGCACATCCTGCAATCCGATAAATATGCCGACCTGCGCGAAGTGCAGATCGAACACACTGAAATGGTGCACGACGAGTATGCCATACCCGAAGACTGGAAATTCGACGTCAAGGACGAGGCGGTGGTCAAAGCGGGTGAAGTGCTGGCAACCAAGGACAAAGCCAACATCACCGCCCAGCACGCCGGAAAAGTAGCCGTCGAAAAGAAAGAACGCAAGGTCATCGTTTCGTACGAGCAAGGCGAGGAGAAGACTTCCGAGATACCCACATCTGCCCGCCTGCTCGTGAAGGAAGGCGACCATGTGGAAGCCGGCCAAGCATTGACCGAAGGTTCGCTCAACCCTCACCGCGTATTACGCATCCAGGGACGCGAAGCCGCCCAGATGTACCTGATGAGCGAGATCCAAAAAGTATATCGCTCGCAAGGCCAGAACATCCACGACAAACATTTCGAGGTCATCATCCGCAAGATGATGAGCAAGGTATCCGTAGGGCGTGCGGGCGACTCGAAGCACCTGCCCGGCGATGCAGTAGACCGCCAGGAACTACGCAGGATGAACGAAGTGTTGCTGACCGACGGGAAGCAGCCCGCCAAATTCCAAGATATCCTGCTTGGCGTGACGAAGGCTTCTCTAAGCACAGACTCATGGCTCTCGGCGTCCTCCTTCCAGCACACCATCAAGGTGCTGGCCGGCGCTGCCATCGGCTCGACCACCGATCCGCTCTATGGATTGAAGGAGAATGTGATCATCGGCAAACTCCTGCCGGCTGGGACAGGTTTCGTCCCTGGTCGGTTCAAGGGAGAAACCAGCGATGGTTCCTCCTCGCAGTGGACGGAAATCAGCGAAAGCATGTCCGCCGACTGATCGAAAGAATAAGAGACGCCAGTTCAACAACTGGCGTCTCTTTTATTTTAATAATTGACATACGAGGGAAATCTAGAAGAAAATAGCTCAATATGAAAATCTGTATTTACTGAAAGTGATATTGATAAAAACACCTCCAAGTGTGGAAATAATATCACTTCGTACACACCCCACCCCCAACCCCTCCCCAAATCAAACTACGATTTGGAGAGGGGAGCGTTGTACTACAAAGAATCTCACTCGGGTATTTCTGGCAAGGACTGTGAGCGATCACGAAAATCTTAAGTATCTGTGGTTAAATTAAGGCTGGCGCTGAAATCCAGCACCCGGAGTATTATGACAGATCCCGACTTCTCCACCTTTTTAAAAGCATATCCATCATATGCCAGCACATACAGCCTAGATGACCTACGCGCCGGGGAATATGCCCGCCTGGATGCATCGGAACACATTTACCTGGATTATACGGGCGGCGGATTATACGCCGAGACGCAGGTGCGCCAGCACCACGAGTTATTGAGCCGGCATATTTTTGGAAACCCACACTCCGCCAACCCTACTTCACTGGCGGCCACACAACTCGTAGAACATACCCGCGCATATATACTAAAGTTTTTCAATGCCGATCCGGCCGAATACGATGTGATATTCACAGGCAACGCCAGCGGCGCGTTGAAGCTGGTGGGCGAGTCGTATCCGTTCGCGAAGGGCGGACAATACCTGCTCACATTCGATAACCATAATTCCGTCAACGGCATCAGGGAATTTGCACACGCACGCGGCGCAAAGGTGACCTACATCCCAGTTGGATTGCCCGATATGCGGGTCGACACGGCTACACTGGAAGGATATCTGGCGAGCTGTGATAAAAGTCAACACAACCTGTTCGCTTACCCCGCCCAATCCAATTTCTCGTCGGTACAGCACCCACTCGAATGGATCGAGAGGGCGCACGCGTTGGGTTGGGACATACTGCTCGATGCGGCGGCTTTCGCGCCGACCAACCGTCTCGACCTGGACAAAGTCAAACCCGATTTCGTCCCGCTTTCGTTCTATAAGATATTCGGTTACCCGACCGGCATCGGGGCCCTGATCGCACGCAAGGATGCGCTGGCGAAATTACACCGCCCGTGGTTCGCGGGCGGGACGATCACGGTCGCATCGGTGCAAGGCGATAAATATTACCTGGCCGACGGACATACCGCTTTCGAAGACGGCACGCCCAATTACCTGGATATCCCCGCCGTGGAGATCGGACTCAAATACATCGAGTCCATCGGTTATGAGGTGATCCATGAGCGCGTACAATGCCTGACCGGCTGGCTGCTGGACAACCTGACGCAAATGAAACACAGCACCGGCGAGCCGCTGGCGCGCATCTATGGGCCGACCACGATGAAGGAGCGCGGCGGCGCAGTGACCATCAACTTCTTTAACAAACATGGCCAGGCCATCGACCATCGTTCGATCGAGGGCGAAGCCAGCCAGGACAATATCTCTTTGCGGACCGGGTGCTTCTGCAACCCCGGTGCGGGAGAGATCGCACTCGGCATTTCGCGCGTAGAACTGGACGTCTGTTTCACAACTCCCGGCCACGAGGAACGCTTATCGCTAAACGATTTCCGACTGTGTATCGATGGCAAGAACAACGGTGCAGTGCGGATATCGACCGGTATAGTGACGAATTTCAACGACGTGCAGGCCTTTATCCATTTTTGCAGAGGGTTATTGAATTAGAATCCAAGGCGCTCAAACGGCGTACACGGATTTCTTGAATTTTCATGGATAAACCTTTAGAAATACTTACGCAAACAGTTTTTTACTAAAAAGAACGCGACCCTCAAAGAACGAAGGACAAGCGAATCGTAAAAGAAAATAAGGCGCCTTTTGAACTGGAATATCAGGTTAGCAGAATTTCAACTATGAATGGACAAACTCGCGCGAATATCAAACCCGGAATGACCGTGCTGATCGTCCTGAAGAGGGACCAGCCCACAGGCAAACTTACGAAGGGGATCGTCAAGGATATATTGACGAGCTCGGCGACCCATCCGCACGGGATCAAGGTCCGTTTGGTGAGCGGGGAAGTAGGGCGCGTGAAAGAAGTTGTCATTCTGAAAGAGTAAAATAAAAGGGAAATAGCAGAAACGAAGGGGACGCCATACCGCTTTGGCAAGGATGATAAATTGTCCCAGACGATCAGATTCTTGAGATTTCTCGATAGACAGAATAAAATAACATTGTGGGTGATCGTCATCCTGTTACTATCAGGGCTCGGGATCATCGATTATCTCACCGGCGCCGAACTTACAATCTTCCTTTTTTATCTAGTGCCGATCTCAATAGCAAGTTGGTCGCTAGGCAAAAAGTCCGGCCAGTTCACAGCCGTGATCACTGCCTTCATATGGCAAACCAGCAACCTGCTAGCGGGAGAACATGTTTCCGGTCCCTTCGTGGTTTTCTGGAATACAGCCGTCCGTCTAGGCGTTTTCCTGATCTATACCACCCTACTCTCAGAATTCCACATCGTGCTCCAGCACCAAACCGAATTATCCCGCACCGACTCGCTGACGGGCATCCTGAACCGAAGGGCATTCTATGAGGCGGTGAGCATGGAGTTAAAGAAAATCGACAGATACCAGAGGCTTTTCAGCGTGGTCTTCATTGACCTGGACAACTTCAAGTCCATCAACGATGCTTTCGGTCACCTGATCGGAGACGCGCTGCTGACTCGCGTAGGGGATTGCATCAACAGCCAATTACGCGCCACCGATATCGCCGCAAGGTTGGGAGGCGATGAATTTGCCATCCTGATGGCCGAGACGGACGAAGCAGCGGCCCGAAAAGCCATTCCACGCATACAGGCGATCCTGATCAACGAAATGGCTGCAGCAAAATGGCCGGTGACGTTCAGCTTGGGTGTGTTGACATGCAACTCCGCCCCAACCAGTGTCCAGGACACTCTACACCTAGCCGACCAGTTGATGTACACCGCCAAGCGATGCGGGAAAAACTGCATCGAATACGGCTCGTATCCAAACAAATAAATTTCATCTTCATCAAGCTGCAACTATCATTTGAGGACGCCAAAAGTATATCGGCTTCCTTTGCAAAAGAATGGTTGTCATCCATTCAAGCGCAATATCTCCACAATAAAACCCACTGATCAAGGAGAAGAACTCATGGAAGCTCTTGAATTCCGATTCGCATTCTTCGCCCGCGATTTTGAAAAAAGCATTCATTTCTACCGGGATATCCTCGGCATGACACCCACCGGCGAATGGTGGGACCGTCCCGATGGCAAAGGCGCGTTACTGTCTGCTGGAGGCACAGCGGTGATCGAAATCTACGGCGCAGCCGAAGGCAGGACTTACAAGGGATCGGCTCCGATCGCGATCAACCTGGCCTTACGCTTGGAGAACGTCTCTGCAGTGGACGACTTTTATAAACGGCTGGCAGCCCTCGGCAATGAGGCCCTACCTGGCGTAAAAAGACTCGAACCGCCGCTGGACCGTACATGGGGACACCGCTCTTTCATCGTTTATGATCCGGATGGTATTGCCGTACACATTTACTGTGAGATCAAACCAAAACGGAGAATAGATAATAGAGAGTAGAAGGTAAGAAGGAAAGACAGGATGCGCTTTGCTTATGTAGGGCAAGATCCCTTCGTGCTCTACATAAAACGGGGGTGTCTTATAAATGCTGTAATTAGTTACAATAGAACGATATGCTTATCAGTCAACTCATCCCCACTTTGCAGGTCGCGATCGGCCCCGTGGTACTCATCTCGGGTATCGGCTTATTAATCCTTTCCATGACCAACCGGTTTGGCCGGGTAATCGACCGGGGCCGAATCCTGGCGCGTGAACTGGTGAATGTACCCGTTTCGGACCAGGTCCACATCGAGGAGCAACTGCAAATCCTTATGCGGCGGGCGGAGTACCTGCGGCGGGCCATCACCGCCGCTTCGATCAGCGTGCTGCTGGCGGCTGTATTGATCATTACACTCTTCATTACGGCCGTGTTGAAAGTGGAAGATGCATGGCTGATCGGACTGCTGTTCACCGGAGCGATGGGCGCGCTCATCTTTTCGCTTGTATTCTTTCTTCAGGACCTTAATGAATCGCTGCTGGCTTTCAAGCTTGATATTGGAAAGGATCAGAGATTAGAGGACAGAGAGAAGAGAATAGAGAGAAAAGAAGAGAAAAGTAGAGGATGATCTTTCTTTACGCCATGGGCTATGCCGTGACCGGTTATCTATGCGGGTCATTATCCTTCTCGATCTGGATCACGCGCCTGGTGAAGGGGGTGGATTTACGTGAGGCGGGTTCCGGTCACGCCACAGCAACCAACACGATCCGCCAGGCCGGATTTGCCCCGGGCGCATTGGTACTTATGCTGGACCTCGCCAAAGGCTTTCTACCCGTTTGGCTGGCATCGAAATATGCACCCTCGGTGTGGATCGTACCTCTCACTTCAGCGATGGTGGTGATCGGCCACTGTTGGCCGATCTTTGCCGGATTCCGCGGCGGGATGGGACTAGCCAGCACAGGTGGGGCGCTGCTGGCGGTCAACCTGCTGGCGTTCCTGGGCGCAGCTGCCATTCTCATCACGCTGACCTTGATCATCCATCACGGAGCGCGGGCCAGTGTGCTCGCAGCGCTCCTCACGGCACCGGTCTTCTGGCTTATCGGCCTGCGCGGATTTGAATTCTGGATCGCAGTGACAGTGGGAGTTGTCATTGCCTGCCGCTTCCTGGTGGATTGGAACCGCACCTACCGCGAATTGTGGCTCGACCGCGAAAAAAAGACATAGAACGAGTCAACCTTTTGGGGGTTTGATGGAGTATCGACTATCACGTATACTAACCCGGTTTTTATAACCCGCCAGGCAAAACGTCCCGCCCTACATTATCGCCACCCCGCACGAGCGCCGGTCAGTCAGGTTTCTAATTTCCAGGCTGACTCCGAAGGTCAAACCTGTAAGACGAAGTCTGATATCCATTTATAAATATCTTTCCCAATATTACGAAGGCTACAAATGAACCTTATTCAAGAATTCAAGAAAGAATTCAAACCGGACAACCTACTGCCGAGCATCACGGCAGGGTTGATCGCTACCATCGTTACTTTCAGTACGGTAATCCCGCTGGCAGCACTCATATTTTCCGGTAACCTCAGCCAATTCCTAGCAGGCGGAATCGGCCTGATGCTGTTCGGCGCTTTCGTGATGGGAATTGTGGTCTCGCTGACTACATCCCTACCGGGCATCGTGACCATACCGCAGGATACCCCGGCCGCGATCCTGGCACTGGTGGCAGCCAGCATTGCGCTCAGCATGAAGCAGGCCGCGCCGCAGGCGGTCTATGTTACGGTCCTGGCAGCGATCGCGATCACATCGCTGTTGATGGGACTTTTCTTCCTGCTACTTGGGAGGTTCAAGGCGAGCGGGTTCGTCCGATATATTCCCTACCCCGTTATCGGCGGGTTCCTGGCAGGGACAGGCTCGCTTTTAGCCAAAGGTGCATTCGGGATCATGGCAAACCTGCCTATCTCGATCGGTAATTTACCCAAACTCCTGTTCCCCGACAAACTCATCCTATGGATACCTGGCGCAGTCTTTGCCGTGGTCCTTTTGCTCGCGCTGCGGCGATTCAAACATTCTTTCATCACACCCGGCGCGCTGATCCTTGCAACAGCTTTGTTCTACGGTTATTTATTCCTGGCTCATATCTCCATCACAGATGCAAGCACGCGCGGCTGGCTGTTGGGCCCATTCCCGGCGGGAGGTCTTTACCAACCATTGAGTCCCAGCCTGCTGGGTCTGGTCAATTGGGGAGCGATCCCTGCCCAGGCGGATAAGATCGCGACGATCCTGGTGCTCAGCGTGGTGGCCCTGCTTCTCAACGCCAGCGCACTTGAGATCACATTCCAGCAGGACATCGACCTTAACCATGAGCTCCTGACGGCCGGTTTTGCCAACATTGCCGCCGGACTGGGTGGAAGCCCGGTAGGCTACCAAACTCTGGGGATGTCCGCACTGGCTCACCGGCTAGGCGCGAACAGCAGACTTGTGAACCTGATCTCCGCGTTGTTATGCGGTGCGGCACTGTTCTTCGGTGCGGCACTGATCTCCTACTTCCCCAAGCCTGTACTGGGCGGGATGCTGTTATACCTGGGGCTGTCTTTCATGGTGGAATGGCTGGTAGATGCACGCAAGCAACTACCCCTCACAGATTATCTATTGGTCTGGATCATCCTGATCGTCATCGTTACGTTCGGGTTCCTACAAGGGATCGGCGCAGGCATCTTCATTGCGGCCATCTTTTTTGTCATCACCTACAGCCGGGTGAATATCATCAAGAACATCCTGAACGGACGGGTGTATCACAGCAACGTGGACCGCCCCAAGGTCCATCGCGACCTGCTGGCTAAACGAGGGATAGAGATCTATATCCTGCGACTGCAAGGCTTCATTTTCTTTGGAACGATCCAGACCATCCTGGAGACAATCCGGGCACGGATAGGCGATAAAAAACAGCCCGACCTTAAGTTCATCGTGCTCGACTTCCAACGGGTGACGCGTTTAGATTCATCGGCGGTGTTCGGTATCACACGCTTAAAACAACTGGCACAGTCGAACGGAGTCCTGATGGTGTGGACCCAGGTCTCGGAAAGTATCCAGCGCCAGTTGGAACGCGGCGGTCTCGTGGACGCGACGGACGATGAGTTCATCATCCTGCCCACTCTGGATTATGGGGTAGAGTGGTGCGAAAACAAGATCCTAGCCGGGCAGGGCATTACCAACCTGACCGGTTTCATCGAACGGATGGAGGGACAACTGAAGCGCGCATTCCCCGGCTTGAAGCCTATAGAACGGATAATGAAATATCTGGAACACAAGGAAGTTAATCAGGGCGAAACCCTGATGCGCCAGGGCGACCCACCAACCGAAATGTATTTTGTGGAAGCCGGGCTGGTCACCGTGCAGCTTGAGTCACCTGACGGGCAGCTGATCCGCCTGCGCAGCATTCGCGGCGGGGCAACCGTGGGAGAAATGGGGTTGTACCTGGGAAATGCCCGCACGGCTTCGGTAATCGCTTCCCGGCCCAGTTCGGTCTATCGCTTATCTGCAGATTCGTTGAAGAAAATGCAGGAGCAGGACCCCGAGGCAGCTGCGCTGCTACACGAGTGGATCGCACGCCTGCTGGCGGAACGGCTAACAGATAACAACCGGACGATCGAAGCTTTGATGGACTAACGACATTGATAAAAACGAACCGAGACCTGTGCACAGGTCTCGTTCATTCACCCAAAAGATCATTAAGAAAGCCTTTTTTCTTTTGCGGCACAACAGGCTTCTCCTTCGGCACACCGATCAAAACCACGGTAATGTTATCATAGCCACCGCGTTCATTGGCCTGACCCACCAGGTCTTCGGCAGCGGATTTCAATGTATTCCGAGTAGTGATTAGGCGGAGGATCTCGTCGTCCCAAATCATATCAGTCAGGCCATCGGTGCACATCAACAAAACATCCCCCGGTTTCAGATGCGCTCCCTGATTCTTCCGACCCTGCTCATCGTCGTCTTCACGGCTCAACCTCAAACGGAAATCCACGTCGGGCAGCTCGACAGAACCCAGGTGACGACGAATAACATGCACGTTGGGATGATCGCGAGCCTGTTCCGGTGTGATCACGCCTTTCTCAATCGCTTCCTGGACCCAGGTATGATCCACCGTCAAACGCTGAATTTTCCCATCACGGACCAAATAGATACGCGAGTCTCCGATGTAGGCCGTATAAAGCCTATCGCCTTCCACCCAAATACAGGCACAGGTCGCGCCCATCCCATATTGGTCAGCCTGGCTGGCCGAACGTGAAGCAATGGCCTGGCTGGCCGTGTGGATGGCGTTCTCCATGATCTCGAGCGGGTGGCGGCCATCACTTTCCGATATTTTTTCAAGGATGTAATTGACCGCAAGTTCTGCAGCCACTTCCCCGGCGCGATGCCCCCCAATACCATCAGACACGATTGCAAAAAGAATCGGCTTCTCTTCCTGGCCGATATATGATGAAACCGTAAAGCGATCCTCGTTGTTCTTGCCAACCATCCCGGCGTGGGTCAGAGTCGCCACATTAAGATGGTTCCGTTGAGAACGATTCATGATTCGGGATTCTCTTTTGCGATTTTCGGTTCCAGACCGACAGGCGGATCCTTCAACTCAAAACGAAACGCCAACTGGCCAAAGTGTACCACGTCACCGTGCTGGAGCAGATGGCCTTCTTTTCCGACCGGCTCAAAATTGACCCATGTGCCGGCGATGGAGCCCTCATCGAATACACGATAATTTCCATCTTCCGCCTGGATGATACGCGCATGGCGCGGTGCCAGAGAAGGATCGTCGAGCACATGGACAGACTGCACGGGATCGGTGCCAAAGGTAATCTCTTTTTCCGTGAGCAGGATCGGTGAAACGGGGGCGGGCTTAAATGTCTCGCCAGGCGCGGCCAAAGGGTCCTGAATGAGGCGGCGAAGCCAGGCAGGCGCATCGACCTGAGTTTTCTCCTTTGAGGCCGCCGAACGGCCGCGCCGGGTCTTCTTCTCTTTTACCGGTTTCGGTTCCAGCACGGGAGCCTGCACCGTTTGAGTCAGGGGATCTGCCTGCGCTCGCCGGGAAGACTGTGCGCGGACAAAAGCCATACGGAACGGACCTACGAACAGGATCAGCAAAAGCACCAACCCGGCGAAGATGACCGCACCCAGAGTAATGTACGTGCGGTAACGGCCGAAAATGGCCGCCAGTCCGTGAGGAGCCTGGGTCACGGTGATCGTAACCGGGATCTCCATGGTGGACTTGCTCAAGTTCAGGTCATCGACCGCTTCGACAACGATCGTGTGCTCCCCACTCTGGGTATAACCGCTTAAGTCCCACATAAAGCTATTGAACGGCTCGACTTTATTTTCCGCCACGACCTTTCCATCCACATAAAGGGTAGTGCGTACGAGGGGACGCTTATGACCATCCGGAAACTCAACGATGATATTAATCTTCTGCGAGTCGGGTAGGAGGATCTGGTTGTTATACGGGTCATCATCCGGTGGACGGCGGTCGATCTGCAGAGGCGGGGATACGAACATCGGGTTAGGCGGTTGAATATTGGCGGTAAACTGCTGTTCACCCGATTTCAAATCACCGGCGCTGCTTTTCACTTCGACAATATAGGAATGCGAACCGGCGGTCGTGACGTTTGAATTAAATTTAAGAGAATACAAGCGCCGCAACGGAGCGAAATAAGCATCCGGGTCGGGGTAAGGCTGGGTACCGGTTGCGGAGAAATACGCACCGCCGGTCTCCATGGCCAGAGTGTTGAAAGCCGCGGCACTCGTGGTTGCCGCGTATAAGTCGGCATCCGTAAACCATACAAAGACATGAATATGATTCTGAACTGCGCGCTGAATAAGCGGCTGGACGAGCGTATCAATATTGGGATCGTCCATGTGGGGCGTGATAAAGAATACGGCGCGCTTCATCCCTGTACGGGGCGGCGTGACAGAAACCGTATCAATGGCATTCGAGAGCGATTGAAGGTTGGGGATCGTGGTGCGGAAGTCGGGTTGATAAGCGCCCAGACTCGCCAGCCAGTCTTTCGCGGTGGCATGTGAGATGATCGGTCCCGCGATGGTTACGAGGCTCATATCATCCGGTGTGGCTGTGGGGAGCGCGTTCGCCCAGGCAGTGAGTGCCTGAACGATCCCTTGAAAGCGGGTCGCACCCAGACGGTCGCGCGTGCCAAGCGGCGCTCCGGCATTGATGGCTACCGCGATTTCCGCCGGAACCACCATTTCATTGAGCGACTGGACCTGAAGCGGCTGGCCGTCTTCGACCACCGTCACATCGCCCGGTTTGAGACCACTTACAAACCGGCCGGATCCATCGAACACATCCATAAAGGTCGAGATGAGCGGGAAGGCCGAAACATCCGTTGGATAAATATCAATTTCGGACTGTCCTTCTTGTGCAAAGGCGCGGATGGGCAGGCCCCACCCCAGCAACAGGCTCAGGCCGAAAAGAACGCTGAGAAGCTTACGCATTATTTGGGAGAGCGACAGGCGCCTGGACGTCCAGTTTTGGCTGTGTGAGACGGAGATAGGAAAGAGTCCAAACTGACTCAAGATATGCCGTAAGGATGCCGTTGGCAACCAACGCCACCGGTATATAAGCTGCAATACATAAACCGGCGAAAATAAGCGGCATATAAGAGGCATTGCTGCCCAAAATATAAGTAATTAACAAGGGGACAACGATAATGAGAAGCGGCAGGGCGAAGAGGATACCCGCTACCACACTAATGGCAACCAGAATAAGCCAGACAATGAGAATAGGACCAAGGTTCGTCGTTAAAACGTTCCAGCCACGGCGTATGCCGCTGATGACGCCCTCATTCTCGAAAACAATGGCCCGCTCCGCCTGCGGGCTTAGGAAACTAACTACGATCGCAAACAGGAAGATCACACACATGAATAAACATAGAACCGGGATAAGAAAAACAAAGACAGGAGAGGATCCCGATGAACCGTTCCCGGAACCGGACATAAAAGCAAAGAAAACGAGGATAGCTCCAAATACCAGGGCCAAATAAATTAAAAGAATTGGCGAGCCAATTATTAACGATAATCCCAGAAACCGCCAGAAATAATGCAGACCGCTCTTCCACAGTTCGCCGAAACCCAAATGCTCTGCGCCGGCATCGGCTTCCAGCGCACCTTTAATCAAACCGACCCTACCCATAATGCTGAAAAAAACCGCGATAAATATGAAGACACAAATCAAGCCAATAAAACCGGCAATCACTGCCGGGTGCACAAAATAATTCATTAATCGCAGCATATTATCTTCAAAACCCGGAGGCAAGTTTGGCGTCGAACCAGGGACCCCGCCGGTTCGAAACCCGCTATTAACGTTGAAACTAAATCCCCGATTCGTGCCACATCCGGCAAAAATGCCAAAAATCCACAATATTTTGAACTTCCAGACGATCTTCCAGGCTTTTGTTAGAACTTCACCAAAATCCATACGGCTCCTTGGAGAATTCGACAACGTCAGATTATTTGGAGGAGTCCGGTTTTTATGACTGCGACATTGTCTAGATACTCATTCCCACTCAATGGTTGCGGGGGGTTTGCTCGTAATATCATACACGACCCGATTGATTCCGTCCACCTCGTTTACGAGCCGGTTGGCTATACGAGCTAAAAGGTCGTCCGGCAGGCGCGCCCAATCTGCAGTCATGAAATCCTCAGTGGTAACGGCACGCAGGGCGGCTGTTTCCTGGTAGGTACGCTGGTCGCCCATCACGCCCACCGAACGCACTGGCAGAAGTACAACAAAGGCCTGTGAGAGTACACTCTCCGGAGCCAACCTGCCGGATTGTGTCTTGCCACCGGGTAGATGTTTACCCCAATAACCGGCTTTGGATAGCTCATCCTGAAAGATCGCATCGGCGGTGCGCAGGCGGTTTAACCGTTCGGAGGTGACTTCACCAAGACACCTCACGCCCAACCCGGGGCCGGGAAACGGCTGCCGCCAAACCATCGCTTCGGGCAGCCCGAGAGCCTCTCCAACGGCACGCACCTCATCCTTGAACAAGTAACGGAGCGGTTCCACCAGCTCGAACTTCATATCCTGCGGCAGCCCGCCCACAT
>CAZPCR010000032.1:0-13493 GCA_964585035.1 uncultured Anaerolineaceae bacterium | reverse complement strand
TGGTGCCCTCTGGTTGGCGTCAGGTGGAGGCTTTATTGCAAAATTGACTGATGGTTATATAAGAAGCGCCGACTTTATTGATATTAAGATGATCAAAATAGGTGAAGGATTGGTCAATTACCATTTGGAACCCTCTCGGATTGTGACAGATCGGGATGGTGCGGTTTGGGTATTCGTCGATCTTATTGGCTTATATCGATATAATGAAACCGGATGGAAGTTTTATGGGCTGTCAGACTTGATGGACTCAAATAATTTTGCAATTGGTACCAATGGTCGGGTTTGGGCGGGTTTTCCCGGAGAATTGGTAGAGTTCGATGGCGATAAATGGAATGCTTATTCATCCAATTGTGTCAATCCATCTGACTTGGTCGTGGCCCCCGATGATGCAATATGGTTTATTAATGGCTGCGATGGTGTTTATAGATTCGACGGAAAGGTTTGGACACATTTTGCGAAGGATAAGGAACTTGGTGGGATAATTCCTTACGAGATTCAGGTTGCCCCAGATGGAGCCCTGTGGTTTTTCTCTAATGATGGATGGGCACGTTACAAACAATAAACCAAAGGAATTTCCATGAAAACTGCATTACTGCTTATCGATATTCAAAAAGACTATTTCCCCGGCGGAAAGATGGAACTGGTAAAGCCGCTGGAGGCCGCTAAGAATGCAAATATGCTGCTGCAGTGCTTCCGCGACCATAAACAAAAGACAGTGCACATCCAGCATGTGGCTCTCAAGCCGGATGCCACCTTTTTCATTTCAGGCACCAACGGCACTGATATCCATGATGCCGTGCCGCATTTTGTTGGAGAACCGCTGGTAGTGAAGCATTATCCGAATTCCTTTCGCGAGACCAACCTGCTCGACCTGCTCAACGGTTGGGGCATCGAGCGGGTCATCATTACCGGCATGATGACCCATATGTGCGTGGATGCCACGGCCCGCGCCGCAGCAGACTTTGGTTTTCAAGTGATCGTCGCAGAAGATGCCTGTGCTACTCGCGACCTTAAATACGGCGATACGACCATCCCGGCAGACCATGTACATAAGGCATTTCTGGCCGCGCTTAAATCATACGGCCAGGTAATGACGAGCGAACAGGTCATCGCCCATCTTGGGGCGGAGCAGGCCAAGGCATTATGAAATTTGCAGTCTTCGGTGCCGGCGGCGTAGGTGGATATTTCGGGGGCAAACTCGCTCAAGCAGGTCAGGATGTAACCTTCATTGCACGAGGTGAGCATCTCAATGCCATTCGTCAAAACGGCTTGCGAGTGGAGAGTATTTCCGGTGACTTCAGCATTCATCCGGCAAAAGCCACGGATAAACCCGCTGAGGTTGGTGCGGTGGATGTTGTGCTGCTTTCCACCAAAGCCTGGAATGTCCCCGAGGTAATCGACCAGATGAAACCGTTGATGGGGGAGAATACCTATTGCATCTGGCTGGGGAATGGCATCACACCGACCGAGCAGCTTGAAAAAGTCTTCGGGCGCCAACATGTACTCGGCGGCTTCTGTCGCATCAGCTCGTTTATTGCCGGGCCCGGGCGTATCCAGCATGTGGGAGTGCCCCCTTATATTGCATTTGGTGAGCTCGATAATTCTCACAGCCGGCGCGCTGAAAATTTACGTGAGATCTTTGCGCGCATTCCTGAGGTCAAGGCGGAGATACCCCCCGATATCCAGGTCGGGATTTGGGAGAAATTTATTTACGTGGCAGCCGTCAGCGGCATAGGCGCGGTGACGCGCCAACCGAATGGCGTGTTTCGTTCAGTGCCCGAAACACGCGCCATGTTGATCTCCTGCATGGAAGAGATCTTGAAGGTCGGTCAGGCACGCGGCGTCAATCTCAGCGCTGACCTTGTTCGCAAGATGGTTGGCAGTAGTATTGATAAGGGATCGGCGGATGTGATCGCTTCGATGCACAAGGCCATCATGGAGGGGAAACCATCCGAGTTGGACGATCAAACTGGCGCGGTCATCCGCATGGGACGCCAATTGGGTATCCCGACGCCGACCAATGATTTTATCTATGCGGCTCTTTTACCGATGGAACTTAAAGCACGTGGAAGGATTTGAATCGATGACAACTCTTGACCCCGAACGACAGAAGAAGGCAAAAGAATATGCCCGCATTTCGCGCCGGCTTTGGCTGGTGAACACCTCTGTTAGCGTTATCTACACGTTGGCATGGCTCCTCTTCGGATGGAGCATTGCGCTGCGGAATTGGCTGGCCGGCCATGGCTCACTCTTAATGAACCCGTCGATTCTAGTTCCGGTATTTGTTCTTATCTTCGGCGGGATCTATTTTGTGCTGGATATACCGATGAGTTATTATTCCGGCTTTGTTTTACCGCATCGCTATGACCAATCGACGCAAACACTCAAGGATTGGATCACAGACCAGGTTAAGGGGATGCTTATCGGTGGCCCGATCGGTTTAGTCCTGCTTGAGCTGCTTTATTTCGCGTTGCGCACAACTGGCGGTCTGTGGTGGCTGTGGGCCGTCGGCGGATTGCTGGTCTTCAATGTCCTGCTCTCCAATCTGGCGCCGGTATTGATCATGCCGATCTTTAATAAATTTGTTCCATTGGGCGAAGAACACCAGGACCTGGCGGAGCGCTTGTTGAAATTGGCCGAACGCGCCCACACAAAGGTGAAGGGCGTCTATAAGTTCGACATGTCGCGCCGTACCAAATCGGCAAACGCCGCATTGACGGGTATCGGCAATACACGGCGGATCGTGTTAGGCGATACTTTGATAAACGAATTCACACCGGACGAGATCGAAACGGTGCTGGCACATGAGTTAGGCCATCAGGTGCATCGTGACATCCTGCTCCTGATCACGTTCGGGACGATCAGCACGCTGGTCGGTTTTTACCTGGCTTCGCTGGCGATGAATTGGGCGGTGGTTTTCTTTGGTTTTACGGGTGTAAGCGATGTCGCCGCTTTTCCTGCCCTCGGGTTGATCTTGGGCATCTATGGCTTCCTTACATCACCGCTGGATAACGCCGTCTCGCGCTGGCGTGAACGCCTGGCAGACGAGTATGCGTTACAAACAACCGGAAAGAAAGAAGCGTTTGCCTCCGCCTTTATCCGTTTGGCGAATCAGAATCTGGGAGAGGTTGATCCCGAGAAATGGGTTGTCTTCATGTTTTATTCACACCCGCCGTTGGCGGCGCGGATTGCTATGGCAAAGAATTGGGAATCGTAATCAGTAGATCACGAAATTACTCACGATCCTCTGGATAATAAGCATCTGAAATATGACTGACCCCTACTCTCATAATTTTTCTAAAAAACAGGATGGGGTTGGCGAAACGCCAACCCCATCCTGTTTTTTAGATTTTCTCCCCTCTCCCTTAGGGAGAGGGGCTGGGGGTGAGGGCTCTAGATATGAAATACTAATAAGATAAAAATAAAGCGATTCGCAGGATTGTTTTATTTTGTCCACATACTACGTCGTAATAAAATGGGTACAAGCACAATAATAACAATGACCACCCCCATGATCATAATGTTGTCTGTTGACCCGGCTCGTGATACTGCGCCCGCAGCCGGCGTGGGTGTCGCGGCTTGATAAAAGGCCGCCGCCGCTACGTTCGAATTGAAACGAAGATCCGGATTTGATACAGCGCTTACACTTGCCCCTGATACAAGTGCTGAAAGCAGCGCGAAAATTATCCCGGTTAATACCATAAACACAGGGTAGAGAGTCCGCAAGATTCTCTTATTCATATCTTCAATTGAGTATATCATGGCCTTTCTTTGTCAAATAATATCTTCAATGTGAAATTTTTACCATTTTGCAGTATAATGCCGCCGTTGTAGCACGGCGTTGTTGGTTGCACTAAATTTATTTTGTAATTAGAGAATTACTGCATTCTACAATCATCGCGAGACTTGCTCTCATTAAGTTATAGGGCGAGATGCGGAAGTTCAACATGAAAACTGATACTTCGCAGTCATTCCGCAATACTCTGTAATTCGATCTCAGGAGCATCCATGATCAAAAAGCTGTTCAATGCGTTGAATCAGCCGCTTGGGCGGATAGGTGTACTCATCGCATTGTTGGTTGTTTTTAGCGGCGCAATCTACGGGATTGCCCAAACGCAAAAACCGCCCGAACAACCGATCCAGTTCCCGCATAATTTACACGTTGGGTTGGGCATTCAATGTTTATATTGTCATTCCGGCGCACTGCGCGGCCCTTCGCCCGGAATACCCACCGAGACTAAGTGTTGGGGCTGTCACCAGCAAATCCCCATTCAGGGTACAGAATTACCCAAATTAGCTGAATACGTAAAAAATAACCAGCCGATCAACTGGGTGCCTGTCGCGCAGGTACCGGACTTTGTGCATTTTGTCCACCGACCGCACATTGCCGCGGGGCTTAACTGCGAGGATTGCCACGGCGACCTCAGCAAGGAAACCGTTTATCAGAACCCTCAGGTGATAAACATGGGTTGGTGTCTCAACTGCCATCGTCAGAAAGCCAAGGACGACCCAGTACTCCTTGCAAAGCTTACCGACTGCAGTACATGTCATTATTAAACCGGGTGTGAGGAACCGATATGAGTAAAAATATTTCCCGGCGTGACTTCTTAAAGTTAGCCAGTGTTGGCGCAGCAACCACCGCGGTTCTTACCGGATGCGGCCCGGCTTCACGCTACGTTACGCGTGAACCGTACACGAAGATGCCGGAATATAACTATAACGGCTTGAGCACTTATTACGCCACAACCTGTCGTGAATGCTCAGCGGGCTGCGGCCTTATTGTTCGAACCATGCAGGGACGCGCCTTAAAGGTCGAAGGCAACCAGAATAATCCCGTCAACCTTGGCAAGACCTGTGCACGCGGACAGGCTACTTTGCAGGGTCTCTATAATCCCGACCGGGTAACCGGTCCGTTTCAGCGAAAGCCGCGCGGGGCGGCCAGCGTCGGGAAAATGGATTGGGATGCGGCAGTCAGTGTTGTGGCCGATGCCTTGACTAAAAATCAACCCGGTGAGATTGCCTTCCTTGTTGGGTTGGCCCCCGACCATCTCTTCGATCTGGTGACGGACTTAACGAAAGCCATCGGCGCGCCCAGCCCGGTCCGTTACGGCGCGTTGGGCATGTTCGAAGCACGCACCACCCTGGTCCAAGCTGCCGACGATATGTTTGGTCAGGCCGGGCTGCCTTTCTTCGATATCGCCAGTGCGGACCTGGTTTTCTCTTTCGGCGCAAACTTCCTCGAGACATGGCTTTCGCCGGTCGCCCAAACGCGCAATTTTGCCAAATTGCGTCAGGGCACACCGGGAAATCGCGGGACATTTGTCCAGTTTGAAGCGCGCATGTCCCAGACCGGCGCGAAAGCCGATGAGTGGATCGCGATCAAACCCGGTACCGAAGCACTGGTGGTGCTGGCGATCGGTAGACTCATCGCGGAAGCGCGCGGTGTTTCTTTACCGCCGGCTTTTGCCAATGCGGACGTGAATAATGCAGCCACCGCGGCTGACATCAGCCTCGACACGCTCAACCATTTGGCCGATATGTTTAATAAGGCCAACCGACCACTGGCTATTCCCGGCGGCGCGGCGCTTGGTCAGAGTAATGGCCTGCAAACTGCGGAAGCCATACTGGCCCTGAATACTTTTGTGGGGAATCTTGGCAAAGATGGCGGCGTGTTCCTGTCGCCTGTCGCGCCTCTCGCGGATGAATATCACCGCCCGGCAAGTATGCGGGAAATGGCCGACTTTGTTTCGAAACTTAAATCGGGTAGCATCAAGGTTCTATTCGTGCATGGAGTAAACCCAGCTTTTGAATTACCCAAATCGCTTGGCTTTGTGGATGCTTTGACCAATGTTCCACAGGTCATTTCCTTCGCGACCTTCCCGGATGAAACCGCGCTGCACGCCGATTATGTCTTCCCTGATAATCACAGCCTGGAGTCTTGGGGTTATCAAAAAGTAGCGACCGGTGCAAACTCGTCTGTGCTTTCAGGGGCACAGCCGGTGGTGGTTCCGCTTGAAAATTTCAATACCAAAGCCACTGTAGACGTCCTTCTGGCGGCTGCACAACAGGCCGGCGGGGCATTGGCTTCGGCCTTGACGTTTAAGGATGAAGTTGCATATATCCAGGACAAGCTGGGTGGTTTGATCACAAAGGCGGGTGGTTTCTTTTCTGCACTTGAGATCAACGCCTTTACGGCTTACTTCCAGCAATATGGCGGTTGGTGGACGACCGGCGATAACCGGGCGGTTCCACCGAGTGCCGACGTGCTGAACCGCAGCTTCAATCCCTCTCCTGCGCAATTCGACGGCGATGGTGATTTCTTCCTGCTCCCGTTCGTTTCGCCTATTATCGCGGAAGCAGGTGCGAACAAACCATGGCTGCAGGAAGTACCCGACCCGACCACCACGATCATGTGGAATACCTGGGTCGAAATAAATACGCAGAAGGCCGAAGCAATGGGTATAGAAGATGATGACGTCGTAAAGATAACGTCTGCCTTCGGTGAGGTGGAAGCCTCGGTCTATCGGTATCCCGCCATTCGCCCCGATACCATCGCCATGCCTTTTGGTCAGGGTCATACTGCCTATGGCCAATTTGCTGCAGGGCGCGGCGTCAACCCGGTTGACCTGTTAAGTCAGAAATTCAACGAGGCCGGTGACCTGGCCTTTGGAGCCATGAAGGTCAGTATAGTAAAGACAGGCAGGAAGCGGGCCTTGTCACGGATGGAAAGCGTACTCGGCGTTTATGGGTTTGACGCGAAATAATAGGGAACCAGGAGAGAACTGTTATGTCGAGTGAACTGCAATTACCCGTATTCAGTAATACTACAGAACAAGACCTCAGCGGTATCTGGGGTATGGCAATTGACCAGGACGTTTGTACAGGCTGCCAGGCGTGCGTCGCTGCCTGCGCCATGGAAAATAACATTCCCTTTGTCGGTGAAGTGGATGCGGGCTATGGCCGCTCCATGCAGTGGATCCGCATCGAACGGTTCTGGCAGGGTACCTTCCCCGAAGTAAAGATGACACCATACCAGCCGATGATGTGCCAGCAATGCCATAATGCCCCGTGTGAACCGGTTTGCCCGGTCTATGCTTCAGTTCACAGCGTATCCGAAGATATTAATCTTCAGGTTTATAACCGTTGCGTCGGTACGCGTTATTGTGCCAATAACTGTCCGTACCAGGTTCGCGTTTTTAATTGGCGTGATTATACCGATGCCCGAGTACGCCCTGAATTGACCACGCTCCAGAATCAACTCAACCCTGATGTGACGGTTCGCCGGCGAGGTGTGATGGAAAAATGCACATTTTGCGTCCAGCGCATTCGCCATGCAGAAGATACCGCTGACTCTGAAAACCGCGAGATCAGGGATGGCGAAGTTGTACCGGCTTGCGCCCAAGCCTGCCCGGCAAATGCGATTGTCTTTGGCCGTATTGACGATCCCAACAGCCAGGTGAGCCAGATGGGATTACAGAGCCGGGGCTACAAGCAGTTGGAAGAACTCGGTACGCTGCCGCGCGTGACGTATCTGAATGGAGAGTCTAACAATGGCCGTAGCAGCTAAATCATTACCACTCCGCAAGTCTCACGCCGCAGAGCATGATGATCCGCGCGAGCATTTGATGCACGACCCGCGGCCGCGCGGGGAAATGAACGACATGGTGATCGAGTCCATGCATTCCACCACATGGAAGTATTGGACGGCGACAGGCATCCTGGCAGTCATTGTGGTGACTTGTTTATTCTATGCCTGGTATTACCTTATTATGAATGGGTTGGGCGTAGCCGGTGTAAATCGCCCGGTTTATTGGGGTATTTTTCTTGTGGAAGTGGTGTTTTGGATCGGCATCAGTCATGCAGGTACGTTCATCTCGGCGATCTTAAGGGTCCTTAAAATTGAATCCCGCCGTCCTTTCACGCGGGCGGCCGAGTTGATGACCACATTCGGATTGGTCCAGGCTGGGATCAGTGTATTCCTGCATATGGGCCGGGTCTGGCTGGCTTATTGGCTTCTGCCATTTCCTAATGAGCGCGGCTTATGGCCCGATTTTCACTCACCGCTGATGTGGGATTTTCTTGCGATCAATACTTATTTGATATGTAGCACGATGTACTTATTCCTGCCTCTCATCCCGGATCTAGCCATGATGCGCGACCGCTCCACCGGCTGGCAAAAAGTCTTTTACCGCGTGCTGGCGTTGGGTTTCCGCGGCACGGAAGGTGAATGGAAGAACTTGCACACGGCCATGAACCTCTTTGCCTTTGCGATCATCCCCGTGATGTTCTCCGTCCATACTATCGTATCCTGGGATTTTGCCATGGCCACCCGGCCTGGCTGGTCTTCGACGGTTTTCGGTCCCTATTTTGTCATCGGCGCCTTGCATTCGGGTATGGCGGCAGTGGCTATTGTGCTTTTCCTGATCCGTTCAACGATGAAGAATATGAAGTATTTCCTCCGACCCGAGCATTTTGATACGCTTGGGAAGTTGATGTTGATGGTCTCGATGGCATGGGCCTATTTCTATTTCAACGATTACCTCGTTCCATGGTATGGGGGCGACAAATGGGAGAAGATCTTAAGTACATTCATTCAATCGGGCCCATTATGGTTCCTGTGGTACACCATGTTGATCTGTAATATCGTGGTGCCATGGTCGGTCCTATGGAATAAAAAATGGCGCCAAACTCCGTGGCTGTTGGCGATCACTGGTTTTTTCATTAATATCGGTATGTGGCTCGAACGCTATATTATCATTCCGGAAACGTTAACGATCAACCGCATGCCGTTTACATGGCGTATTTACGTACCCAACATAGAGATTTTTTTGACCATTGGTAATTTTGCCTTCTTCTTCCTCCTTTATATGCTGGCTTCGAGGGTTATACCGTTAATACCTGTCTGGGAGGTGCAGGAAGGGCAGATAAATCACACGTTGCGCAAAGTCGGCAAAGTCGAACTCCCAACTCTCAGCGAGATGGATTAGAGTGGAAGGAGCGTTCATAAATGTCTGATTCCGTCACGCTTCTGGCTTTATTCGAGGATATTGATCCTGCTGCAAATGCCATTGAAAAACTACATGATCTGGGTGTGGGCGACGACGATATGAATATTATTTCAGGCGTACCAATCCCCGGACGCGTTCTTGGCCGTCCAGGCGCAATCACGTACGTCTCCCGTATTGCATTGACGGGCGCGATCCTGGGTATGCTGTTTGGATTATCCCTGATCTATGGGATCCCATTTTTGTATCCTTTGCACGTGGGTGGCCAGGCTGTTTATCCGGTGCCGATTGGCTGGATTATTACTTTTGAGATGACCATGCTTGGCTTGATGGTTTTTGCCTTTCTGGGTCTGTTCGTCGACAGTGGTTTTCCGTCCTATACCCCAAAGGAGTATGTGCCTGAGATCAGCAATGGCAAGATCGCCATACTTTTCAAATGTGAGAGCAAGGACAGGAAAAAATTTGTGGATACCTTGACCAAGCTGGGCGCGGAATCGGTCAAACCGGCGGAGGCGCGTCAACTATGAGCACCAGCCTTAGTGTGATCCTAAAACGCCTGGGAGTTGTCTTTTTGGTTGTCTGTATTGTCCTGGGAATATTGTTGATATTTTCCTATGACGTGATCAAGATCGATTGGCCGTCCTTTATGGAGATCCAGCCTTCCTTTAAACCGATGGAAGACCCGCTTCCGGTACCTGCGCAGTCCATCCCGGTCGAAGGGCCGGCCTATATACCGAACATGGGAGCACCGACGAACCCGGTCCCTGCGGATGATGCCTCGCTGGGGCGCGGTGCTGAGCTTTATCACATTAATTGCATTGCCTGCCATGGTACGGGAGGCAAAGGGGATGGCCCCGTGGCGGCATTTCTTAACCCTAAAAAGCCGGCCAATCTGACCAGTCCGGCCGTACAGTTTTTAAGTGATGGCGCCATCTTCATGGTGATCACCAATGGAATGCCCGGTGCGATGCCTGCGCTCAATGAGAACCTTACCGTGCGTGAGCGTTGGGACGTAGTCAATTTCATCCGTACCTTGAAGTAGGGAGGGCAAATATGGATGATGTTCGCAAAATAATTTACGGGGTTTTGATCGGCTTTGTGCTTATGCTGGTGGTCTGGCTCTCATTTCTTGACTTATCGGGATGCGGCTTTGCTTTTAACTGTGCTGCAGCTTATCCGAAAATAGATCGTACTTCCATTCCTACATTGATCCCTGCTACACTGCCCATCCCGACTCGTTTGTTAAATGCAGCGCCGGCAGTCACTTCAAATACATCAGCACCCTCGTCCGGCTCTTCTTCCGCATGTGCTTCGGGTGTCGCTTGTCCCTCTAATCCTGGTGGGCCGGGTGTTGCCATCAATCTAAAAGGGGATGCTAATTCTGGTATGCAGATATTCGCCACGAATTGCCAAACATGCCATAATGCAGAAGGCAAGGGTGGTATTCCCAATCCCGGTTCTGCAAACGGGACGGTTCCGTCGCTCAACCCAATCGATCCCACATTGATAAGTTCCGATTACAAAACGTTTGCGACTAATGTCGATCTGTTCGTTGAGCACGGTTCAACTCCAGAGGGCCCCGGTCCGACTTTTTCAATGCCTGCCTGGGGTGACAAAAAGGCTTTAACCCCGCAGCAGATCGCGGATGTGATTTCTTACGTTATAAGTTTAAATCCTGCTTCTGCTTCATCTGCCGGATCGCCCACGGGCACTTCAGCGGCCAAAGTTACCGCTACAAGCCCTGCAAAGCCCGGTTCGTCAGCAACCGGAACCGCTGCGGCATCTTTACCAGGTGGATCACAAACTCAAACCCATCCGCCGGCCGCTGGGGGAATTGCTCGTCCGTCGAATCCGGGTGGTCCCGGTGCTGCGATCGATCTAACGGGTGATGCGACCTCCGGCCAGCAGATATTTGCAACCAATTGTCAAACATGTCATAATGCCGAAGGCAAGGGTGGCATCCCCAATCCTGGTTCGACGGATGGTACGGTTCCTCCCCTCAACCCGATTGACCCGACATTAAAGGATCCGGACCTAAAGACCTTTGCTACTAATCTTGACCTTTTCATTGAACATGGCTCAACTCCGGATGGGAACAATCCGACCTTCTCAATGCCCCCCTGGGGAGATAAAAAGGCTTTAAATCCACAGCAGATCGCGGATGTGATCGCTTACCTCATTAGCCTGAATAAATAGCCTGGTTTGGAGGATTTTATTATAAAGAACACTCCCCGCTATATTGCGGGGAGTGTTTTCTTATTGTGTAGTATCAAATTTTTGTGGTTTGGTGGATTGGAATCTTGATGATCACAGTCAACCCCTGACCAGGCTGACTCTCTGCCGAAATACGGCCATTGTGTCTTTCCACGATGGATTTTGCGATGGCAAAACCCAGCCCTGAACCGCCCTGGTCTCTTGTCCGTGATGCTTCTGTGCGATAGAAACGCTCAAAGATCTTGTCGAGTTCATCACTGGCAACGCCTGGCCCGCTATCCTTAATTCTCATTTCCATTGAATCTTCGACGACACTGGCAGATAAAGCAATGTGTCCGTTTTCCGGTGTATAACGCAGGGCATTGTCGAGTATATTGCTGAACACTTCTTTCATGCGTTGAGGGTCCACCTCTATCTCAGGCAGGTCGGGTGCGGCACTTATGGAAAGAGTTATCTTTTTTTGTTTGGCTTGATGGTTGTAGATCTTTTGGACATCATGCAGTAGTTGTTGAGGTGAGCAGGGCCTGGTTACTAATTTTAGCTCTCCGGCGTCTGCCATCGAAAGCGTCCGCAGGTCTTCCACCAGGTGCTCCAGGCGTTCGGATTCCTCCCGGATAATCTCAAAGGTTTCTGCAGAGGCGGGTAAGACTCCATCGTGGACCGCTTCTGCATGTCCAAGGATGATGCTCACCGGTGTGCGCAGTTCATGTGCGATATCGGCGGTCATCTGGCGGCGGAGGTCAAGCGAGCGCACCAGGTCTGCACTCATGGTGTTGAAGGAGGTTGCTAATTGCCCTAACTCATCGCGTGAGCGCACCGGTACCTGCTGAGCCAGATTCCCTTCGGCGACAATCCGCGTGGCTGAAGTCAGTTCACGGATGGGACGGGTTAGTGTGCGCGAAAGTATGATCGCAAGTAAAAGAGCCAGGCCAATCGCGGTCAAGCCGCTCAACAGGATCTGTAGGTTGAAGCGGTCCAAAAACGTCGATCCGGGCGAACCGATCCGGTAGACAGGCCTGTTAATTAATAGTATTCCCACAACCTTGTTATTTGCCTGGATCGGTATACCGCTGGAAATGTTCGAGGGAGAGACAACCATTCCTGTCTGATAACCTTGACCCGCAAGTACCACCTGGTTCGTTGTATTATCCACCACCGTAAAAGGTCCCTGGTCAAATTGCGGTTGGGGCTCAGGTTGTTGCTGTGGGGTTAGCTTTGCATTGGATATTCCGTTCCATGAACCATGCTGTTGGTAATAATTTGAAAAGGCAACAACGATGCTTGGGCGGTTTTGGTCGATCAGGAAGGAACGGAATTCTTCGTTGCTTCTCCAACGAGTGAAAAGCACAACCAGCAGCGTGCTGACCATACTTACTGTAATAAAAGCTAATACTAATTTGAACGTGATGGAACGCATAAGAACTAGATCCTTGCGAAACGATATCCGACGCCGTAGACTGTTTCAATATAATGGGGCGTACGCGGATCCCGTTCGATCTTGGCCCGCAAATTCTTGATATGCAGGTCAATCGTGCGTTGATAACCTTCGTACCGTATACCTTGTATGATGTCGAGCAGGTCGAGGCGGGAGAACACGCGGCCGGGAGCCGTCATAAGGGCGGCCAATAGATCGAACTCGGAAGGCGTCAGGTCCACATAGCGCTGGTTTATCTTGACGGAGCGGTTGTCGCGGTCAAGAATGACGTCGGCAACCTGCAGGGTTTTGGCAGACGGCTCGGTTTGGCCTGCCCGGCGTAATACGGCGCGGACACGTGCCATCAATTCGCGCGGGCGGAAGGGTTTGGTAACGTAGTCATCCGCGCCCAGCTCCAGGCCGATCACCTGTGCCTCCTCTTCCACGCGTGCGGTCAGGAGGATAATGGGTGTCGAATTATCGCGTCGGTAAGTCTCGATAAACTCATGGCCGTCCATTTCAGGCATCATAAGATCGAGGATGATTAGGTCTGGTTTTTCGCGTTTGGCGACCGCTAGGGCTTCACGGCCATTGAAAGCCGTCACCACGCGGTAACCTTCCTGGCTGAGATAGCTTTCAACCAACGAAACGAGGCGCTTTTCGTCGTCAACGACCATGATCGTCTTTGTCACGACTTTTCCTTTGACTCCTCCTGTATGCTTATTCAGTATAACAGGCTGTCCTTGATTCAATAATTATCATGGCTAGCTGCTCAATTTGGATTGTAGTAATTTGATCACTTGGTTTATCAATAATGAAGAGACGGCATTCTGGCGTGCCTGGGCCGCCTGGGCCACCTG
>CAZPCR010000031.1:0-13707 GCA_964585035.1 uncultured Anaerolineaceae bacterium | reverse complement strand
AAAAGCGCGTATTTAGCCTTGTCCCCGGACTGGAGGAAGCGGAGTTTATTCGTTACGGGCAAATGCATCGGAACACATTTATTGCTTCACCGAACCTTCTCCGACCTACGCTTCAATTTATTAATCGCAGCAACCTGCTCTTCGCCGGGCAGATTACCGGCGTGGAAGGATACGTTGGCAATATCGCCACCGGGTTGTTGGCAGGCATTAATGCGTTCCGTATCTTCAAGGGAGAGCAACCTATTACATTTCCGAGCACAACAATGATGGGTGCCTTGTGCCATTACATTACCCATGCGGATCTAAAAGATTTCCAGCCCATGAAATCCAATTTGGGCATTCTCCCTCCGCTTGAGGATGAAGAATCAAACAGACGAAGCAAGCTCGAACGCGCAAAGGCTTATGCGGATCGTGCTCGGAGTGATCTCGAAAACCTCATGAGTGCGGATCGGATTTAGGCCAAAATTGGACTCTATAATATGATGACAAAACGCCGCATAACTTTGTATCTCAGCTCCATCGGGCTGCTTTTTTTGCTGCTCGGGCTCTGGTATGGATGGTCTTTCATTTTGTACCGTCGATCTGCCTCCACGAAATTCGATGGCGACCGCGCCTACGATTACGTAAAGACTCAGGTTTCATTTGGTCCGCGCGTTCCAGGGTCGCCTGCTCATACCAAGCTCCTGGATTGGTTGCGGACAGAGCTCGAATCCGCAGGTTGGCAGGTGGAGATCCAGCAGGCGCAGTCGCTTGGGCATCCCATCCAAAATTTAATAGCATATCGGTCGGAGCAGTCGCCTCAATTCATTTTTGGCGCCCATTATGATTCGCGTATATATGCGGATCACGACCCTGACCCATTGAAGCAAACCCAACCGACACCTGGCGCAAACAACGGAGCCTCTGGAGTTGCCGTATTGCTGGAATTAGCGCGCACCTTGCCGCCCGACGCGCCCCCCATCTGGTTGGTTTTCTTTGACGCAGAGGACAACGGCAAGATCCCTGGCTGGGATTGGATCCTTGGCTCAAAAGCTTTCGTTAGTCTGATGACGGTAAAACCGCACGCCATGCTGCTGGTCGATATGGTTGGTGCCACGGATTCGACATTTTACATGGACGGGAATTCCGATCGGCAGCTTAGCAATTCGATTTGGGATACGGCCGCAAAACTCGGGTATGAGGATGTATTTATTCCTCGGATCAAATATAATATCCTTGACGATCATATTCCCTTCATACAGGCTGGTATACCTGCGGTGGATATAATAGACATCGACGATAAATACTGGCTGACTACATCCGATACCCCCGAGCATGTCTCTCCAAAAAGTTTGCAAACCGTCGGTTCCGTGTTATGGACATGGCTCATGCAGCAAAAGTCGCAATCCAATTAGAATTTCGAAACGCCTTTACGTAGGGTAAACTGGGAGATGTCTTGATTAAACAGTTTCAAAATTTTCTCAACAATAAATTTTGGGGATTCTCTCTTCCCTAAGGGAGAGAACCGGGATCGGGACCCTCAGCGAATACACAATAAACGATCATGAAAGCCCAACAGCTACTGACGCTTATCAAATCGACCTGGCTACAAAGGGTTTCAAACAGCTTGGCACGTGGATCCGGGTCTCGTGTCGCATTTACGGACCAGTTGGAACGTTTTTACGATGCCGTCGAACAGGCCATCACAAGTGGAAATCCAGCCTGGCTCGACTCAATTCTTCTGGAGTGGACCAGCTCTCCTACTTTGACCGATCTTCAACAGAAGAAGAACAATGTCGCAGAGCTCCTAAATAAGATCATATCGGTCACGAACGACGTTGCAATTGAAAATTTGCCTGAACAGGAAGCTCTCGACCTTTTAACTACCATCACACCCATATACACCTACGCTCTCGAAAAAATCGCCCGGTTGGAGACGGAAGCACGCGTTACATACATCTCGAATGAACTCAGCCAGGTACAACAAAAACTTGAAAAACTCGACCGCTCGAAATCGAATTTTATTTCTGTTGCGGCGCACGAGCTCAAGACGCCCTTGACACTCATCGAAGGCTATGCTTCCATGATACGGGATATGGTTTCGGAGAGTGGAAATTCACAGATGGATACGCTCCTCGAGGGAATTAACATCGGTATTCAACGCCTGCGTGAGATCATAAACGACATGATCGATGTCTCGGTCATCGACAATGACCTTTTATCTTTGAACATGCAGCCATTATGGCTGAATCACTTGTTTGACTTGCTGAAACACGACCTTGAGGCAACCATCAAGGAGCGGCGTCTTACTCTGGAAATAAAAGAATTCCTGGGCAGCGAGGTGTGGATATTCGCCGATTCAGAACGCCTTTACCAGGGTTTCCATAATGTGATGCTCAACGCCATCAAATACACTCCCGATGGTGGCACGATAACAATAGATGGCCGGACACTGCCTGGCTTTATCGAGATAACCTTTGCAGATACGGGTATAGGGATTTCTCCTGAGAACCAAACGCTCATTTTTCGAAAGTTTAGTCAGTCTGGCCCTAGTTTACATTCAAGTGGAAAGACCAAGTTCAAAGGCGGGGGTCCAGGACTGGGACTGCCGATTACACGTGGTATCATCGAAGCACACGGAGGTACGATTTGGGTCGAGTCAACCGGTTACGATGAAACGAAATGCCCCGGTTCGACCTTCCACATATTGATACCGGTCCGTACCGAAGCAGGTGATCCCAAGATCGAGAAGTTGTTCGGAAAATTGGAGAAAGTGCAGCCCCAAACTGATGGCAAAAAGAATCCCCCAACCGACTCGGCCGCCGCGTGAACGTGCGTTTCTGGTCGGCGTGGAAATATATCGGCAAAAGCACAATTTATCACTGGAAGACTCCCTCACTGAGCTTGCCCTGCTTTCCGATACAGCAGGGCTTGAAGTTGTCGGTGAGCTAACTCAGAAGCTGGATCGCCCTTATGCCGAGACCTTTATAGGTCCCGGCAAAGTGGAAGAGTTGAAAGCCCTGGCAGAAGAAACTCAATCGCAGGTGGTTATATTCGACGACGAGCTTTCGCCACGCCATCAGCGTGAATTGGAGCTGGCGCTTGGCGACAACCTCCGCGTTCTCGACCGAACGGCTCTGATTCTCGATATCTTCGCACAACACGCCCATACTGCCGAGGGAATGTTGCAGGTCGAGTTGGCTCAATACGAGTACTTTCTGCCGCGTCTTACCAGGCAGTGGACACATCTCGCTCGGCAAGCCGGTGGCGGTGGTGGTCGGACCGGTTCGACAGGTGGTGTGGGTCTGCGTGGACCTGGAGAAACGCAGCTGGAAGTCGACCGGCGTTCCATCCGGACTCGTATTGCACACCTAAAACGTGAGATCGAAAAAGTTCGTGAACATCGAATGCGATACCGAGCTCAACGTAAACGCTCTCGTATTCCCACCGTTGTCCTTGTTGGCTATACGAATGCCGGAAAATCTACCCTTCTTAACAAACTCGCTAAAGCAGATGTTTACACCGCAGATCAGCTCTTTGCGACTCTTGACCCTACGACACGTCGTGTTCAATTGCCCGCTGGTTACCAGGCCCTTTTCACGGACACAGTTGGTTTCATTCAAAAATTGCCGACTACCTTGGTGGCATCTTTCCATGCTACATTGGAAGAGATCACCGAAGCCGATCTTCTCCTTCATATCGTGGATATATCGCACCCTAACGCGCTTAATCAATTTCAGTCCGTGCAAGCCACCTTGGACGCGATTGGAGCCGGGCACATTCCGACTGTTACGGCGTTAAATAAAATCGACCTCTTGGGCCATCCGGAGCTCGCCCGTGAGACAGTTCGCAATTACCCCAAAGCGGTTGCTATTTCATCTAAAAGCGGGACAGGAGTTACCGAATTACGGGATTTGATCAAGGAGGAATTATATGAAAGATATACTCCGATTCGCGTCCGCTTGCCTTATCGCCAGGGAGCATTGATCTCTTTGTTCCATGAAACAGGCCAGGTGGAGCGGTTGGAGCATGAACGGGGAGGCGTATTTATTCAGGGACGCGTCCCCGGACGGTTGGCAGCCCAATTTTCAGCTTGGCAGGTTAAGGAAGGTGATCCTGAACCGGTGGAGGATGAAGAAATATAATGTCGAAATTGTTCGATTTTCTATCTTAATATTTAGCCCATCGAAAAGGGCTGTTGCCTTTGATAGGCATCGTATTAGTCTTCCTTAATCTCGTTCTTCAATATATTCTTCCACCCGGTTGGTTGACCTCGTCCAATCTTCTTCTCCATCTTGGAATAATCATCGCCATATTCGGGTTGATGCTTGCATGGGCGTTGTAAGTCGGAAAACAAACGGGGATCGGCTTTGGATATTCCTTCTTTTGGCCGGGTTGATCACCGGCCTTATTTTGCGTTTTTATCTGGCAAGCTTTGCGAAAATGCCGGGTCACGGCGACTCCGCATTTTATTATACGGTTGCAAAAAATATAGCGAACGGCCGCGGACCGGTCATTGACTATATCGTCTATTTCTTTAGCGGGTTACTGCCCCTTCCCCACTATGCGGGCGACTTCTGGAATCCAAGTGCTTCATTCCTGATCGCCCTTCCAATGCTTTTGTTCGGTAAGACAATTTCCAGCGCGTTGATCGCTCCGATTATTGCCGGGATTGTTCCTGCAGTGGCGGGTTTTCTAGCTGGTAAAAAATATTCACAGTCTCTGGCTGTAGGTGTGCTGGCGGGGATACTTACGTTCTTTTCGCCGTTTCAAGTTTGGTTTTCTGTTACTACCGAAGCGATAATATTCGCAGGCGCGTTTGGTTCGATCGCAATTTATTTAATAATGAGGAGCGATGAATCACCGCGCTATTTCCTGGCCGCCGCTTTATTTACAGGATTGGCAAACCTGATTCGACAGGATAACATCCTTCTTCTTGTCACCCTAGAAATTTGTATAATCATCGCTGCGCTACCCTGGAAAAAGAAGCTGGCAACCGCGGCTGCGGTCATTGGGATTCATCTGCTTGTTCTTTCCCCCCTCATCATTAATAACTATTCAGAGCTTGGCGTTGCCTTCCCGCCTGGGCCGGCAAAGACAGCCTTCCTGACCACCTATGAAGACTTTCATTCATACAACAAAGAGATCGACTGGTATACCTTGCGCGCAACCTGGGGCTTGAAAGGCATCCTCAAAAGGAAATTACATACCGCTTCAGAAAACCTCGGACAGGTGAATTATTTTCTCGATCCGGTATTCACATGGCTCTTCGCAGCTGCTTCGTTGGACCTCTTGGTCTTTCACAGAAGTATTGCCAAGCTGCGACTCCTGATTCCGGCGTTGCTTTTTGCCATACTTGAGTATTTGTTTTATTCGTTTATCGCCAGTTTTTCAGGCCCAGGTTCCCTGATTAAGAGCCTAGGCGTCCTTATGCCGTTTATTTGCATTCTCATTGTTGATTTCTTCTCGAATTTTCTACGGCCAAGAGCCCTGCTTGTAGGATTGGTGATTTTGCTTTCCATATATTCAGGCTACCAAGGATTTGAGAAAAACTACAGTTCCACAATATATTACAACAATGTTTACGACGAATATAAAATTGTCAAATCCATGATCCTTGAAGATAACCCGAAAAGGGGACCAATTACCGGTGATATTGCTATATTGGCAAGGGATACCTGGGACGTTTACGAGGGCACCGGCTTTAAGTCTGTTATGGTTCCGAACAACGATATCAACACGATCATTTTCGTTGCACAGCATTACAACGCGCACTATCTACTGTTGCCTGCCTTGCGTCCACAGTTGGACAAGATCTACACCGGCTCCGGGCCTGATCCGCGTTTTCACTTTGTGGGCTCGGTTCCAAATTCAGATATGAAAATATATTATATCGATTTCCCAGGGTAATTAAAAAAACAATCTTTCTCCCTCTCCATGTAGGAGAGGTCTGAGGTGAGGGGAACCAACGATAACAACGGAGCAAACCTTCTTTCTGTGTTTTCTGTACCTGTCCACAACTCCTTCATAAAACAATTAGGCGTGAAAATTTGGAATAGGTCTAACCAACCCGCTTGGCTCCCACATCCAAGAACTCGCATTGAGTCGTCGTCCGCTTTATTAATTACAAAGCGGAGGCCCATCCGGTAGTATCGCTGGAAGGGCCTCCGCTTTAATGAATACAGATTATCTGGGGAAAACAAGCAACGAACCTTCTTCCAGCTTTTTCCGCTCTATACCTGACTCCCTTTTATACTTTTGGACCTGCTTTAACTACTTCCTTTGGAGTGTCGTTTTCGAATTTCTTGAAATTCTCTACAAACCGCTCGGCAAGTTGACGATACTTCGCGTCATACTCATGTTTGTCGGTCCATAGGGTCGAAGGGTCGAGTATCTCGTCTGGAACATCGGGGCAGGAGGTTGGGATTTCAAAACCGAAAATTGGGTCTTTCTTATATTTGACTTTATCCAATTTTCCGGTGAGCGCAGCATTGAGCAATGCTCGTGTATATTTGATGCTGATCCGCATTCCAACCCCGTACGCTCCTCCGACCCACCCCGTATTGACCAGCCAGCACTTCACATCATATCGCTCGATCTTATTCTTAAGTAAGTTGGCATAGTAAGACGGATGGTGCACCATGAATGGTCCGCCAAAGCAGGCCGAGAATGTGATCTCGGGTTCGTCGCGCAGACCTACTTCCGTCCCGGCTATTTTGCATGTATATCCGGAAATGAATTGGTACAAAGCCTGGTTCGGTGTCAACCGGGCAATTGGGGGCATTACGCCAGAGGCGTCACAGGTGAGGAAAATAACATTTTTCGGGTGCCCTGCCATTTTTTCTGGCACGGCATTGTCGATAAACTCAAGAGGATAGGATGCTCGGGTATTTTCAGTGAATGTATCATCTTCAAGGTCGATGGCACGGGTCGTTGGGTCGCAAGGTACGTTTTCAAGTATCGTGCCGAACATTTTCGTCGTAGCGTAGATTTCAGGCTCTGCGCTGGAAGATAGACCGATTACTTTTGCGTAGCATCCACCTTCAAAATTAAATACACCTTCATCGCCCCAGCCATGTTCATCATCACCGATGAGATTGCGCGTAGGGTCCGCCGAGAGGGTTGTCTTGCCCGTACCGCTTAATCCAAAAAAAACGGCCACATCGTTTGCGTCTGTCGGGCTGACATTCGCTGAACAGTGCATTGAAAGCACACCCTCGAGGGGTAAAAGGTAATTCAGGATGGTGAAGACAGACTTTTTGATCTCACCTGCATAGGCTGTATTTCCGATGATCGCCAGCTTCTTTTCAAAGGACAAACAAATGAAAGTCTCACTTCGTGTGTTATCTACTGCCGGCGAACTTTGGAAGGAAGGCAGGGAGATGATTGTAAACTCCGGCACGAAACGCTTGTATTCTTCCAATGTCTGAGGAGCGAGGAACATATTTCGGACGAACATACTATGCCATCCCAATTCGGTCACAATACGGACAGGCAGTTGATAATGATCGTCTGCACCGGCATAAACATCCTGCACAAAAACATCTCGCCCTTGTAGAAATCCCAACATCCGGTTATACAATCCTTCGAATTTTTCCGGCGCGAAGGGACGGTTATATTGGCCCCACCATACGTTTTCCTCGCTTGGCGATTCACGAACGATAAATTTATCGTTTGCCGAACGGGCTGTATGCTTTCCGGTATTGACAACGAAGGCCCCTCCCGCCGATGTCACACCCTCACCACGGAAGACAGCCTCTTCATACAACACCTCAGGCGACAGGTTCCAATAATCCCGTCGCAAATTGTGTATGCCGTGGTTGCATAGGTCGAATTCCGATTTACGGACTTGTGCAATTGATTCTGCAGGTGTCTTTATATCGAGCAAGTTGTTCATAACCAGTCCCTCACCATTTTCTTATCTCCAATGTATATTTCATTGGGCGCAGTCGGGTCGAGAGCCCACTTAATGCGGGCGATGCCTTCTGTCACATCTTTTACTGTTCCGCTATAGGAAAGGCGTATGTGACCTTCCATGCCGAAATCTTTTCCGGGGACTGTCACAACCAGTGCCTTTTTGAGCAGGTATTTTGAAAGCTCGACCGAATTATAATTGTAAGCCCGCAGGTCGGGTAGCGCATAGAACGTTCCGTCCGGAGGAACAAGTCGCACACTGTTGAAGGATTTCATTTCCTGCAGGAGGATATCGCGATTGTTTTGTATCTGGAGACGGATTGCTTCCACGACGGATTGTAATCCATTCAACGCGCCCTCGGCGGCTGCCTGGCTTACCGGGCTAACACCGGATGTCGTCTGGGCTGTGACATTGGTCATCACGCGTATGAACTCACGCGGTGCAACGACCCAGCCCACCCGGAAACCGGTCATTCCGTAGATCTTGGCCACGCCATTGACGATAATGATATGGGAATTTTCGATGTCTTTTTTTGTAAAACGGAAAGCCGGGCATGCTTCTTTTCCATCGAACGTCAATTTATGATAAATGTCATCGCAAATAAGATGGATGCTTTTTCTTTCGCAGAGATCCACAAGCTTCTCAAGTAACGCTGGAGGGTAAATGACTCCGGATGGATTATTGGGGCTATTGACGATGACTACTCGCGTATCCGCCGTCACCGCCTTTTCTATATCTTCAAAACGCGGTGTGAATGTTCCATCTTCGGGTGTGACGATTACGGGGCGAGCCGTACACATTTTCACGATTTCTGGATATGACACCCAGTAAGGCGCAAGGATGATTACCTGGTCTTGTGGGCTTAAAAGCGAAAACAATATATTGAACAATGACTGCTTGGCCCCGTTTGTGACGAGAATATTTTCAGGCCCCGCCAGGCGGTCGTAATTCTCTTCTGTATAACGGACGATTGCCTTTTTTAGAGATGGGACACCGTCCACAGGCGTATATTTCACCTCCCCGCTGGTCAACTTGGCAGCCGCAGAAAGAATGGCATTAATTGGAGTTTTGTTCTTCGGCTCCCCAATGCCAAGATTAATAACCGCCTCACCGCGCTCATGTAAAATACGCGCTTCTTCATTCAATGACAGGATAGGCGATTCGGCGATCTCACGTGCAAGCTTATTCAATTTCATGAAGGCTCCTTTACTCTCTTCGCCGTTAAATAAGAGGCCTTGATAGAAATAAAACAAATAACTACTCCACAACTCTTTGTGAAGCATTTTCACAACCCGTAAATTTAAAAACAAATCTGGCCAGGATAATTCTGACCAGACAAAATCCGAGAGGTTATACGAAAAGACCCGCGCCGTAAGCGGCAACCCTGACGAGCAAAACGTCAGACAACTTGCTCACTTTTTCATTATACTATACTGATACTATGCTACCTGCTTGCACAAATTTCCGAAAGTTTTTCTTCATCTCCCCGGTCTCTGCGGTGAGATGTCGTCTTGGTATAAAATCTATTCTCTCATACCAGCGCTTCAAAATCTACCGGATTGCCAAGCGAAAAACCTGAAGTCGATGGTTCGATGCGTCGGATTAACCCCAATAAAACGTTTCCGGGTCCGACCTCTACAAAGGTTGTGACACCATGTTTCGTCAATAGCTGAATGGTTTCGGTCCATCGGACGCGTGATTGCATTTGGGATTGTATATCGGTGCAAAGTTCATCTGCGATCCGCATCGATCCGGCATTTACATTTCCGATAATTTCTATGCTTGGATCTTTTATTTCCGCACCGCCGACCGCCTCATTCCACTCACCTTGAATGGACGCCATCAATTTAGAATGTGCGGCGATGGATACTGCTAATGGTATGGCTCGCTTTGCGCCCGCGGCCTTAGCTCCGGCCATGGCACGTTCGACGGCTGCTTTCGATCCGGATATGACAACCTGGCCGGGACAGTTGTCATTTGCCACTTGGACAGGTTCTCCATTTGTACTTGCTTCAACGCACACATTTTCCAATACAGGAATATCCAGGTTAAGTACCGCCGCCATACTTCCTGGGTTCTTCTCACCTGCTTGTTTCATCAACTCTCCGCGTTTTCGGACCAGGCGCAGGCCGGCATCAAAGGTCAGGGCGCCTGCCGCAGTGAGAGCTGATAACTCCCCGAGTGAATGTCCCGCCACGGCCGCCGGCTTGAAAATGGGGTAAATTTGCGAAAAAACACGGAAAGCGGCCATTGAGTGGATAAACAGCGCTGGCTGAGTATTTATCGTATCGTTTAAGTCGTCAACCGGGCCTTCCCACATGGTTTTAGATAAATCAAAACCCAGGATGCCGTCCGCTTCTTCGAATGTTTGTTTTGCAATCGGGTACTGGATAGCTAGCTCACGCCCCATCCCAACAGTTTGTGAGCCCTGGCCCGGAAAAACGAAAGCAGTAGTTTTAGAGTCGAGTTTCATTAAAAGTTCCTCTTCTCGTTAAACACAAACGAGCCGTGTTCGTCACGGCTCGTTTTTTATTACTCGGGTTGCTTCTTTTCTTTCTTTACTTCAAATACTTCCCGGCCTTGATAATGCCCACAATTCGCGCAGACCGTATGTGGAAGGCGCATCGAGCCGCAGTTGGAGCAAGCGACAAGGTTGTGGCCTACCAGGGAATCATGAGAGCGACGGCGGTCGCGGCGGCCTTTTGAGTGTTTGCGCTTTGGGTGTGGTGTCATGACTTTCTCCTTCTATTCACAAAATGTAGTAACGACATCCGCCGTTACTACAGGATAATTCCAAAGCCGATAGATTATAGCGTTATCAGACAGTGACGTCAAGTCCGAAACGTTGTAGAATAAAATAGTGGAAGTACAGATCGCAGTCGCCAAGGTCAATAAATACGCGTCTTCTGAGAGCGGGGATACCTTGGAAACTGTTGAACGTCCGAATGGGGGTCTTTCGGTCGTATTAGCGGATGGGCAGTCCTCTGGGCCCGGCGCTAAAGCAGTTTCGATGATGGTTGTGCGTAAAGTAGTAAGCCTTTTAGCGGAGGGTGTACGAGATGGCGCGGCGGCACGCGCTGCCTCAGACACACTTTTTACCGATAAAAAAGGCAACGTGATCAGCACCCTCAACATCGCATCCGTTGATTTGCGTAGCGGGACCATCGTCTTGACATGCAACAACCCCTGCCCGGTATTTGTAAGCCGTGGCGATAAGACGGATTGCATAAATACCGGAAGCATTCCATTGGGCACATCGCGTGATGTTCGTCCCGTCATCACGGAGATTGAGATTGAACTGGGCTTGACGATTGTGGTTTATACAGACGGGCTAACCCACGCCGGCGATAGGCGCGGCCGCGCAATGGATGCCTGCGAAGTGATTCGGTCCTTGCTCGAAGAACAGGACCCCGCTCCACAGGAATTGGTCGATTCCCTATTAGCCTATGCAGTCAAGCTGGACGACAATCGGCCCACCGACGATATCAGCGTCCTCGTCCTGAAAGTTGTCGCGCGCACGGGTGACGAAGTTCGCCGTATGGTGATTAGGTTACCGATATCACTATCGGAAAAACCGGGGACATGAATAAGAAAAAAACTTCGTCTGCGAGAATGTGGCAAGCCGGCCTGCGTGAGACAAGCATTCTCCTGCGGGAATTCCGCCAGCCTGTTTTGATATTCCTGGTTGCCATCATAGGTTTTGGGGCTTTATATAATTTTCTTGCCTCTCAACTGGGCGAACCGTTGAATAGTATTTCGGAATCTTTCTACCTTATGCTCACCCTGGCTTTTCTTCAGCCGAGTGGAAGCTTTCCTCATGCGCCAATTTTGCAGCTTTTTTACTTCATCCTACCAATCGTTGGGGTCGGGACTCTGGCCCAGGGATTGGCAGAATTCGGGGTAATGCTTTTTAATCGCCGCGCTCGCAGCAAACAATGGGAGATCGCCGTGGCATCGACATATCGTAATCATACAGTCTTGGTGGGCCTGGGACATCTCGGGTTTCGCGTCGTCGAAAAACTTCATGAGATGAAAGTGCACGTGGTTGTCATCGAACAAAATCCCTCCGTGGACATGTTCGCAGCCGTGCAAAGGATGCGCGTTCCTGTTATCCAGGATGACGCCACACGCCTGGCCGCTCTTGAAAATGCCATGATCGTAAGGGCGAATACCATTATTCTTTGCACCCAGAACGATGCATTGAATTTACAGATCGCTTTGAAAGCTAGGAAAATAAATCCTAACATCCATGTGGTTATACGCATCTTCGATGAGGATTTTGCGCAGTCTTTACAGGAACAATTCGGATTTTCTGCACTCAGCGGCACCGGTATGGCAGCCCCTGTTTTTGCCGCTGCTGCCGCTGGTGCGGATGTAACCAATCCTATTTCCGTCGAAGGGCAACAGTTGAGTTTGGCGCGATTGTCAATCAATCCAGAAGCTGAGTTTGCCGGCAAATCGGTTGGTTTTGTGGAAGATAACTATCACCTGAGTATTGTGCTTGTACGGCATGATCATAAATCTGATATGCACCCAACGGACAACAAATTATTGAGCAGTGGAGATATGCTGGCGGTGCTTGGCGGTCCCGAACAACTCAGCAATTTAATGCACGATAATGGATGATCCTGATCAAAAATTTTCGGTGTCGTTGGACCATGCGGCTCCGGAAAATCAACATGGATCGCTGGTCTGAATTGTATGGGGTTGATTGGCCGTTACATTGCTCAGGAGCATTCCTTCATTCCTTATATGTGTGCAAGTCCTTTTTTATTGAGATGTATCAAATAAATCTGACAATCAAGGTGTTTTTTAAATCTGATTTCCTTATTTCAGGTGTATAATCCCTTTCGCGCCAGCCAAAGGCTGGTATTTTTATGGATGGAGTGAACCATGCGAAGCCGAAATAACTGGCTGGTTGTGATTGTGATCCTGGTCGCCTTTTCGATCTGGGTGGACCTCGTTAACCAAATCACGATCATAAATCCCCTAACCGACAAAGCTCTTATCAATCGCGATACACAACTTCACCGAGGCCTTGATACACTGGGCGGTTTGCAAACCCTACTCCAGGCCGATGTATCCAACTGCAATTCGGTGTCTCAAAGTGATCTTCAAGTAACACGTCAGATTTTGGAAAGCCGCGCAAATGCCCTGGGGGTTGGCGAAATCGTAATGCAGATCGCCGGTAACTGCCGCATTGTGGCGGAATTCCCTGGCGTAAGTAACCCCGAAGAAGTGGTTGCTGCCTTGCAACAAACGGCTCTCCTTGAATTCGTAGACTTGGGAGCCAATCCGTTACAGGAAGGCACAACAGTGGTGACAGATTACGATCAGGCCTCCACAAGTAGCCAACCTGGGTCGACTACTTTGCCTCCGACTTCAATTCCTTCCGTGACGACCACTCCAACTGTTAGCGCAACCGCACAACCCGGGGCGACGCCCTCTGTTGCACCCACCACTGCTCCTCAGGTTTATCACACGGTGATGACCGGTGCCGCATTAGATACCGTCACCGTTCAGGCTGGAACGTTGGCAGGCTCGTACCAGATTGCTTTCACCCTTAAATCAAACGGCTCGCAGGCATTTGCCGACTACACGACCAATAATGTCGGTAAGTACCTGGCGATCGTCCTCGATAAAAAAGTTTTATCTTCGCCAGTCATCAAGAACCCCATCACAGACGGTCAGGGAGTTATCGAAGGGGGCTTCACATCAGATACCGCGAATTCCTTGGCGGTTCAGCTCCGTTACGGTTCGCTCCCCGTTCCTGTAAAAGTAGTTGAAAGCCAGACGGTCGGTCCAACCCTTGG
>CAZPCR010000030.1:5140-13994 GCA_964585035.1 uncultured Anaerolineaceae bacterium | reverse complement strand
TGCATAAATATCGACCAAACGATAAAATGCCGTAACAATTCCGGCACAGATGAAGATTTAGATGGAGGGCAAAATGAAACGGCTTGTAACTGCGCTTGTTACAATCACATTGATAATTGCCACCTCAGCCTGTTCCTCTCCCGGGGATCCTTTTATGGTTAACTCGGATTTGATAATTATCAACACACACGATCCGCACTATGGAATGGTTCTTTTTCACAAGGACGGGGAGGGGCTAATCCTTGCTACTCAAAATAATGAGAATGGATCTATTTCAAATGTCGCGAGTGCAACGTGGATTTCTTCAGATAAAAAGTCAATCACTGTATATTTAGATAACGGCTTGCCTAATCATGCCGTTGTAGAAGGAAATCTTATTATCTTTCAATATGACAACGATGGCACAGTAAATGTCAAAATCATCGACCCTGATGGAACTATAAGCACAAAATCAAATATTCCTATCGATGTAAAACAGATCCCCAAAACTCCGGTTACCTGGATGGGCAGCGGAAACTGGGACAATTTCTCACAAGAATGGGCCAAGATCGCCAGTATTGCATTCGGCATCTTTTCCTGCTCCGGAAGCAAAGCATCGGGCGGGGAACTTACTTTTCTTTTGGAGTCAGGATGTAGCAGTTCTATTTACCTTTTTTGGAAAACCAGTCAGGAAACCGAATCTTCAGTATTAGATTCAACCAACTCCAGCGCATATGTACATACTTGCAATTTCGGTGTAGCAGAAAATCATGATGCCGATGTAGGGACTTGTGCATCAGCAATGATCGACGTTGGATCAAAAATATCCGAGACAGCTGATAAAATAATCATCCAAAATCAAGCTGTTATTCCCACCAAAACTAAATAACTGCTTTAGAAATTCTTAATGCCCAGAGGATACATTTGCAGAGTAACACGCTGTAGAAACTGTAGACTTTATAGATTGAATTATCACTGAATATGGACTATAGGTTCTTTATCGCCCAATATACCCTTTAGACGAGTTTATGAAAGACCTGAAATAAAACAATTATCTAGCTCTCACAATTTAGGAAATACTAGGAGCTTCTTTCCGCGTTTTCCGCGCTCATCCGCGTCCCATCTATCCGGTAATTTATAAGGAGATCAAAATGAACATCCTCGCAAACGTTGTTATCGGTATTGTTGCAGTCCTTCACGTGGGCTTTCTTGTCCTAGAGATGTTCCTGTGGAATAAGCCGTTCGGAATGAAGACCTTCGGCATGACCAAAGAGGTCGCGGATTCATCGGCGGCGCTGGCAGCCAACCAGGGACTCTATAATGGCTTCCTGGCCGCGGGCCTGGTCTGGGGTTTATGGTCGGATATAACATCGGTGAAAATATTTTTCCTGGCCTGCGTGATCGTTGCAGGCGCCTTCGGCGGACTGACCGCCAAACGCAGCATCGTATTTATCCAAGGATTGCCTGCCTTGCTTGGATTGATTTTGGTTCTTCTTGCCAGATAAATATTTTATACTTCCGGACACTATTGGTTTGATCCATATCCCCCCTTTTATAAACGGCTAATTTAGAGACCTCCGTCCAATAACACACCATTCAAATCCGCAGTACCCGGCAGGATCAAATCCGCACCCTGGCGGCGGAGTTCGTATTCCTCCCCAAACCCACACAACACGCCAACCGTCTGTGCACCGGCTGACTTACCTGCGCGAATGTCAATGGCCGTATCGCCGGTCATGAGACAGGTTTCGGGTTGAACGCCCAGCTTCTGCGCAGCCAGAAGAATCGGGTCCGGATAAGGTTTCGTGTGTTCGGCGCTTAAGGCCGTGATGATTACCTTAAAATACCTCACCAGGTCAAACTGCTCGAGGAATGCCATCGTGCTGTCTTCATCGCGCGCGCTGACCACGGCCAGCGGGTAGCGTTCCGTGAGTCGACACAACATTTCCTGAACACCAGGGACAATCAGGTATTGGTGGATCTTCTTCGTGCGGCGACGATACATCCAGCTAATGAGCGCGATCATCTCATCATCCAGGCCAATGGAATCGGTCAGACCAAGCAGGGCATTACCCGGTGATTCCGCCCACATCACAAGCCGCCGCACATCCCTTTGCGGGTCATGTATGAAGGGTACGCAGCTCAGCCAGCCTGAAAATTTATTGACATAATAATCGTCGGTGTCGCTGAGCGTGCCGTCCACATCGAAACACAGGGCCTGGATACGATGAAGGTCGAGAGCCATGCCGCTATTGTATACGATTTCACAGCCGCGAAACCACTTGGAGTCCCACCCTTTTCCCTTTATTCCGCCTGGAACATCCCGAAATCCGGATTGATGAATGCGTTAAATGTAATGAACACGCAGTATTATTTAACATTGGGAACGGGTAAAATACCTGCATGGAGCCCTTCGTTGCGGGCCGGATGGACCGGCGAAACACTCTCTATTTTCGAACTTATCGTTGCACACCCGGGATAGCGATATAAAATGTCCGTGGAAAAAGACTCCGACAGAACACTTCTAGAACTTCTTATCCAGGTCAACAGGGAAGTCGCGGCGGCCCTCGACCTACGTACGGTATTGCAGCGCCTGGTGTATGCTGCCATGCAGCACGTCGGCGGTGAACGCGGCAGCATTATCGTGCTCGACGATGCCGGGAAACCGGTGGATGCCACCATCGTTTACGGCACGAACATGCTCGAACACAGCACCCAACAATTGAAAGAAACTGTTGACCGCGGCCTGGCCGGATGGGTCATCCGCCACCGTAAAGCCGCGCTTGTACCCGATACCAGCCTGGATGAACGCTGGCTGCGCCGCTCAGATGACGCTTCAGATAAAAGCGGATCAAAGTCCGCCATATGCGTACCACTTCTGGCGCGCGAACAGCTGGTCGGTGTGCTTACCCTGGTCCACTCCCTCCCGGGGGCGTTTGGCCTGGAGCATCTTGAACTGATGGAAGCCATCGCGAACCAGGCAAGCATAGCAGTATTGAACGCACGGCTCTACACCGAAAGCTCGCGGCAGGCGCGCGTCATGACCGCCCTGGCAGACGGGGCGGCCGCCTTCAGCACATCCCTCGATGTCCACGAAGTATGGCAGCGCGTGCTCAACCAGACCCTGCAGGCCATGCAGGTCGAAACGGTTGCGATCGGCCTGATCGAAGGCCTGGAACAAGGCATTGTCTTCCGTGCGGCCGCGGGACAAAATTCGGGCAGCATCATAGGGCGCCATGTCCCGGGCGGAAAAGGGCTGGTAGGGCAGGTCGCCCGAGAGGGACACGCCATCATTATTACAAACGTTAAAGAAGATAAACGGTTCACCGATATAGACCGCTTCACAGGCATCGAGGCTGCCGCCGTGGCCATCGCTCCCATCCAATCGCAGGGCAGGACCATCGGCGTACTCGAGGCGATCAACCCCATTTCACATACCTTCGACCCGGACGCCTTGACCGTGATGACCGGCCTCGGCGGCCTGGCAGGGACGACGATCGCCAACGCGCAATTGTTCGAGCGTTTACAGGCTGCACACGAGCGCTATCGGGAACTGTTCGAAGAAAGCATCGACCCCATCTTCATTACCGATTGGGAAGGCAAAATCACAGAGGCCAATCGCGAAGCCAGCAGCTTAAGCGGCTATAAAACCGACGAGTTGCAGTTTATGAGCATCGACCAGCTGCATCAGGTCAACTGGAAAAAAGTTGGGATGGAGTTCGAGAACCTGCGCGACGACCACAGCTGCAGCTATGAATCGGTTTTGCATAAGGCCAATTCAGACAAAGTGCCGGTCGAAGTCCGCACCCGCCGGGTGGAATTTGAGGACGCCGATTCCATCCAATGGATGATGCGCAACGTCACCGAACGCAAGGAATTGGATTCTTTGCGTGAAGACCTGACTTCCATGATCTATCACGACCTGCGCTCGCCGCTCAGCAACATCGTGTCGAGCTTCGAGGTTTTGAACGGAATGATCGGCGATGACGAGGACGCCCGTACGCTCCTGAATGTTGCAGTCCACTCCACCGACCGCATCCAACGGTTGGTTAATTCCCTGCTGGATGTCTACCGTCTCGAGTCGGGCCAGACGGTCGAAACGCAAACAATGACCAACCCGCTTGACCTCATTAATAATGCCGTCAACGATGTCAGTCCGTCTTCGACGGGCCGCCGCCAGACGATCCACGTGGAGGCCGCCGCAAATTTGCCGGATATCCGCGTGGATTCCGACATGATACGGCGCGTGCTCATAAATCTTCTGGAGAATGCGATCAAATTCTCGAAGACCGAGACCGATATTGAGATCGGGGCAAGTAAAGATGGCGGTTCGGTGGAATTCTGGGTAAAGGACAGTGGACCCGGTATCCCGCCATCGGACCATAAACATATTTTCGAAAAATTCGCACGACTTAAGACCCCGGGTGATCACCGGCCTGCCGGTTTGGGGGTCGGGCTGGCTTTTTGCCGTATCGCCGTTCAAGCCCATGGTGGAAAGATCTGGGTGGAAAGCGAAGAGGGAAAAGGATCCAGGTTCATTTTCAGTCTGCCGGTTAGCGATATAAAGGGTTAAGCAACCTCCACGAAATACAGGGTATAAATCATATGCACAGGCGAGGCCCGTCGGAGTCAACACGTCTAATACCTTGTGAAATAGAAATATTCTTGTAGCTATGAAAACGCCATTTTTCATGAGGACGTTTTTATCATTTAGGACTAACCATTAATAAGTCGGCCTCAACACGCCGATACCATTTGAGATAATGCTATACTTTTTAAGCCGCCTATATGCCATTAGGCGGCCAAATGGCCGCTAAACACCTGGTTAGGCGCTTCGTCAAAAAAGAATAAAGAGAACTATGAAAAAATTATTGGTCATTACACCTATTCTCGTTTTGTTCCTGCTAACAGCTTGCACAGGCAACATATCTTCGCCAATACCAACAAGTGAAGTTAATGATGTTGCTACGATTGTCGCAGCAACTCTTTCAGCCATTCCAACCACAGCTTCACCAACAACTAATCCCTCGCCTGTCCTTAGCACACGGCCGGAAAATAATGCATCTGGCTCTACTAATGCGCCAGTTATTTTGCTGTTGAAAAGTCAAAGTCAAAAAGGCTCCCTTGGCGATATCTATACCTGGAATATAGCTTCACAGTCGCTTAAACAGTTGACATCGTGGGGTTTTAACTCTATCCCGAATGTTTCCCCGGATGGCAAGTGGCTGGCTTATAGTTCCGTCTCACAGGCGGCAGTAACTGCTATAACACAAGGTCAAGCTGTGAATGCGGACAAACTTGCCAATATCTGGCTGCTCAATCCTATTACAGAAGAAGCAATTCGGATCACGGAGCAACCACAAAATGCAACTTATGCAAGCGGCGATCTGATCAGTCGCCAAGGGCCTGTGTGGTCACCAGACGGTACTTCTATTGCTTGGATCGAAGATGACGTTCATGGCGAACGAGTAGCAATTTACGCGCTATCATCGAAAAGCACAACCACGTTTCCACTTAATCTGCCGCCAGGATGCTGTGAAGGCGCAACACCAACGCTTTACTTTGGACGTTCTGGAATCGCAATCACTAATCAGGAAGGAACACCCACACACACCGATGAAGTGATTTACGTTTTCGATACTCTAGGCCAGCAATTAACAAAGATAGCCTCAAGCGAAAATTTCTCCATCCGTGATATGGGATGGATTGCTGATGGCAACAATGAATATCTGGGCGGACATGACATGAATGGTGTATTTACAATGGTTGATTTATTAGGCAACCCGCAACTGATCACCCCACAAGGCTACCCGGAAATGTACAACCCGAATGCGCCCAATGAGTTATCCATCTATCCAGCGAAAAACCCGAGTCTGTGGACAATAACACGCCATGGACAAAGTCTCGCCGACATTAACGGTATCAAGGATTCAACGGACATAAGCATTGCACCGGATGGACTCGGCATTGTTTACAGACCGAACGTTGAAGGTGAAGATTGGCCGGGCGACAAGTTATTTGCCTACCTCGTCAATGGGCAAACTGTACCGATAACAATTCCTCCATTGTTGCGCGTACTTGACATGATCTGGGGAACGACAGCCTGGCGAATATATAACTAGCAACCTACGTGCAAAAGAATTTCACCGCCTAACACCGCGTGCACCGGACAAGTACGGGCGTTGCCCGCACTTTCGGAGAGTCTACCCAACGGCGGATTCGGCGTCTGGTGGCTTTTCCCGCCAAGTCCCGCCCTTGTCGGTAACACCAGCTGTTGGGCAAGGTGTATAAAAAACACCCCTCCTAAAAAGAGCGCTTTTTGGTGCTAAAAAGCTATTTCAATTTCAAACGGGATGAGACGCATTGAGTCCAGCGTACTTACGCCCCATGCATATCCTTTTTTTGGGATAATTTATGCAGGGGCTGTGAGTAGTTACGAATAAGGGTAAAATAACCTCACCTACCCTCCTGCCCTCAAAGGGGATTATCTTCCCGCATTCGGGATGATTCCCAAATAGATGGAAATGGCAGCTCGAGGTAGAGACGGATAATGCAGGAGTTTTCATGCAATCCATTGCTGATAATGTTTATATCGAAGACCATTACCTGGGTGTGACGTTGGGCGTCATCCAGCAAACCCGCGGGCTGATACAGGTCGATGCACCGCCTTCCCCCGAAGACAGTCGTTCGTGGCGCGCGGCACTGATGAGTCTCAGCGGCGGCCCGGAGCGTGTGCTCGTCAACCTGGATGCGCATCCCGATCGGACACTTGGGGCACGCGCCATGGACTGCACGGTCATTGCTCAGGAAAAGACGGCGCAGATCTTCCGTTCGCGTCCCACCACTTTCAAAGCTCAGGGAACGGAAACCGGGTCGGAATGGGAGACCATTCCAGGGCTTGGCACGGTCCGCTGGGCGCCGCCGGAAATATCATTCACAAACCAGATGTCTCTTCACTGGGGAGATACACCGGTGAACTTCGAACACCATCCCGGTTCCTCCATCGGCGCCATGTGGGTTATCATGCCCGAAGAAAAGGTCGTATTTGTCGGTGACCTGGTGCTGAAGAATCAACCCCCGTTTTTAGGCCATGCCGACCTTCCAGCATGGATAGAGGCGTTGGATATCTTATTAAGTCCTGACTATCGAGGGTACACCTTTGTCTCCGGCCGAGGCGGAGCCGTCTCATCCTCCGTCGTCAAGGCCCAGGCCGAGCTGATCAAACAGATCCACGACAAACTGGAGAAGATGGCGTATCGCGGCAGTTCGGCCGACGCAACCGAAAAACTGATCGAGCCGTTCCTGGATAAATTCAAATCGTCCGCTGCCCGTCATAAACAATACGTCCAACGCATGCGTTACGGACTCCGTCAATATTATGTACGCCATTACCACCTGGGCAGCGCCGCTGAGGAATAAGTGACGGAACGCTTCCTGCCGCTTTTTGAACTTACCCGCGGGAACCTTGTAGAATCAATCCATTACGGCGCGATCGCAGTAGTAAACGCGCACGGCAAGCTTTTATATTCACATGGCGACCCGCAGACGGTCGCCTTTTTACGCTCCTCCGCCAAACCCTTCCAGGCACTCCCTTTTTTCGAACGCGGCGGACCGGCAGCATTCAACCTGACGCAAAAAGAACAAGCGTTGCTGTGCGCTTCGCATGAAGGGTCCGATGAACACGTTCGTACCGTGGAAAGCATACAGGCCAAAACGGGCATTAAAGAAAGCGACTTGCAATGCGGCATCCATATGCCCGGTGATGCTGCCTCTTACAAGTCCTTGGTCGCGCGCAACGAAGCACCGACCCCCAACCGCAATAACTGCTCGGGTAAGCACAGCGGCATGCTGGCGCACGCCAAAATGCGCGGGCTGCCGCTCGATACGTACCTTGATAACGATCATCCCATACAACAGGACATCCTGACCGACTTTGCCGAAATGTGCAATTACCCCAAGGATAAAGTGGAGATTGGCATTGACGGCTGTTCTGCGCCGAATTTCGCGGTGCCGCTCTACAACTCGGCGCTGGCTTATGCACGGCTTTGCGACCCATTCGATCTCCGGGATGCTCGCTCGAAAGCCTGCCATGATATCACCTGGGCAATGACCGGCAACCCCGAAATGATCAGCGGAGCCGGCGAGTTCGATTGCCGCTTGATGCAGACTGGTAAAGGCCAGGTCATTTGCAAACGCGGCGCGGAAGGATTTCAGGCCATCGGTCTGCGCCCCGGGGTTTTGGGACCTGGATCGGCGGGTGTCGGCATCACGTTCAAGGTCTCGGATGGAGACCCGTCGTCCCGGAAGCTCGATTTCGAGCCGCTCAACCGCGTCCGCCCGGCAGTGACCCTGGAGATCCTGACCCAGATCGGCGCGTTGAGCATCCCGCAAATGAAAGAGCTGGCCGAATTCGGGCCTACTTTACAGATCAAGAATCACCGCGGCATCGTGGTAGGCGAATCGAGACCGGCCTTTACTCTCCACAAAGCATGAATAAATTATCTCGACGTGCCATTAAGATCCATGAGACACTCCTTGATTTCTTCGGCGAGCCGACCTGGCGCAATCCCCTGCCGCCGGTTGACGAGCTGGTCTCCACCATCCTTTCTCAAAACACGAACGACCTCAACCGCGACCGCGCGTTCAACGCCTTACAAATGAAATTCCCGACCTGGGAGGAAGTGCGCGACGCCGGTACAAAAGATGTGATCGCTGCCATCCGGCCTGCCGGTCTGGCAAACCAAAAAGGTCCGCGCATTCAACACGTTCTACAAGACATCACGGACGAACGGGGCAGTCTTGATCTATCGTTTCTGAAAGACCTGCCTCTCGAAGAAGCGCGCAGCTGGTTGACCAAGTTCAAAGGTGTCGGCCC
>CAZPCR010000030.1:0-5040 GCA_964585035.1 uncultured Anaerolineaceae bacterium | reverse complement strand
GTCGAGCAGGCACATCCCTATCTGGAGAGTCTGTTCCCGCCGGAAACCTATTACGCTGCCCACTTGAATTTGATCCGCCTGGGACGCGATATATGCCATGCACGAAAACCGGACTGTCCCAACTGCCCCATCCGCAAACTGTGCGATTACACGCCAAAAACAAAATAACGCAAAAAGGCTCTTCACAGCCCTGTATGAAATACCCATACATCAAAATTTAGTGGTACTGGAAAGGAAGTGCGAGATGACATCTCGCATTACACAAAATAAAGTATGAATGAAAAACCCCCGGCCAGTCTTGCATTGGAAAAACTCGGTATCCCGCACAAGGTCTACCACCATACCGGTCAAGTGACGTCCCTGGAACAAGCCGCGCAGGAACGCGGGCAGCGATCCGCACAAGTAGTCCGCAGTATTTTGTTCCGCCTGGGTGAAGGGGAATTCGTCATGGCGCTCGTGGGAGGCCCTGCGCAGATCTCCTGGAAGAGACTGCGGCAGCATTTCGGCCAGTCGCGTCTGACGATGGCCACCGAGCAGGAAGTGTTGGCAGTCACCGGCTACCGGGTCGGAACAGTGTCACCTTTCGGACTGCCGGCACCCCTTAAAATCCTGATCGATCCGAATGTTTTGAAAGAGGAAGAAATCTCGATCGGTTCAGGCGAACGCAGCGTTGGCATCCTGATGAATACCGTAGATTTACGCCGCGTATTGAAAGATGCTGAGGTGGTGCAGCTCATAGAAAGTGCTTGACAAAATTCAGGGGCTGAATTATAGTTTGAGAAGAAAGTCTATTATTTCAATAGACTTACATAACAATTAGAGGTTCCAAGCGCGGTGAGAACGGATTAAGAGCCATGATTATGCTGGTAGATGTTACCCAACGCGCACAAATGCTCTGCGAATTATCGACTATGTAATGAATGACTGCCGGATACTTCATCTGCAGCATTTTTTACTCACCTAAAGTCTACTTATATTATAGACTTTCTTATAAAAACCAAATCCGGAGGAATTATTGAAGTCAACGCCAGCTTGTAACTTCGCTAATTGACCTGAATAACTATCAGACAAATAATAAGGAGATAAAATGCGTAAAATAAGTTTCATCCTCATTTCCACGATCATTGCATTCTCATTCCTGCTCAGCGCTTGCGGCAGCGCGGCAACCGCTGCCCCTGCCCCCACAACTGCTCCCGTAGCAACTGAAGTATCGGGCCCCACCGCGGCTCCAACAGCTGCACCGCTCAGCGGGAACATTTCGATTTCCGGCGCATTCGCCCTTTACCCGATGATGACGGTCTGGGCAGCCGATTTCACCAAGCTAAACCCCAACGTACAATTTGACGTTCAGGGCGGCGGCGCTGGTAAAGGCATGACCGATACACTCTCCGGCGCAGTCGACATCGGGATGATCTCACGCAAGATCACTTCCGCCGAAGAAGGCAAAGGCGCTTTCTGGGTGGCTGTCACAAAAGATGCAGTCTTCCCGGTTGTCAGCGCCCAGAACCCGGTGGCGGCCGACATCATCGCAAAGGGTATCAGCCAGGATGCCTTCAATAAAATATTCATCACCGGTGAGTACAAGACCTGGGGCGATGTAGTCGGCAAGCCGAGTGTCAAAGACCTGATCCACGTCTATACACGTTCCGATTCAGCCGGGTCGGCCGATACCTGGGCGCAGTTTTGCGGTGGAAAAGTCCAGGCCGACATCCTGACTGCCGCCATCGGCGTCAACGGTGAACCGGCGCTCGTGGATACCGTCAGCAAGGACCCGCTGGGGATCTCCTACAGCAACTTAAATAGCGTGTTCGATGCAACCAGTGGTAAACTTGTGGCAGGCGCATTAGTTCCACCGATCGATGCCAACAAGAACGGGACAGCCGATCCCGACGAATATTTCCAGACCAAGGCAGACGCAGTCAGCGCCGTGGCATCGGGTAAATATCCTTCACCACCCTCACGCTTCGAATACCTGGCTACCAAAGGAAAACCGACCGGTCTCACACTTGCCTTCATTAATTGGATCCTGACCGACGGGCAGCAATATCTCGACGCTGCCGGATATGTTCCATTGACACCCGACCAACAAAGTGAGTCACTAGCAAAGCTCAAATGAGCGGTTCGAATCAAACCCTTACAATTGAATCAACCAATGAAGGAGAAGGCCGGCAAAACCGGCCTTCTTCCGCGTCGCGCATAAGCCAGGATAGAACTGCTCGACGCGCGTTCATGGTTGTTACCCTGTTCCCTTTATTTTTAATAGTATTCATAGTCCTTCTTCTCATTGTACGGACCTGGCCGATCCTCAGCGCCTACCCTGCAAAGGACCTGATCTTCGGGATGATCTGGAAACCGGACAACGGGAAATTTGGTTTTTGGCCATTCATCATGGGCACGGTCTGGGTTACGGTGGTGGGTGTCGTGCTGGCGGTTCCTCCCTGCCTGCTCGTTTCGCTTTACCTATCGGAGTATGCGCATTCGATGACGCGTTCGATTGCCAAGCCGGTTCTCGACCTGCTGGCTGCCATTCCACCGGTTGTCTATGGTGTATGGGGGCTACTGGCGATCGTACCCTTTGTGGAAAAAGGCCTTGCACCCATCTCGAAGAGATGGCTCAGCGCCATCCCCATATTCTCCGTCAATCAACCCACAGGTTTCAGCATTTTAGCCGGTGGGATCGTGCTGGCAGTGATGATCGCACCGCTGGTGATCTCGGTTGTTTATGAAATCCTGGCCACTGTCCCCAACGACCTTCGTCACGCATCCCTGGCTGTCGGCGCCACCAAATGGCAGACCATCCGGCGTATCGTCATCCCGCAAGTGATGCCGGGTATCGTGGCCGGCATCGTTTTGGGTGCCTCGCGCGCACTGGGCGAAACCATCGCCGTGTTGATGGTGGTTGGGAATGTGGCAAAGGTGCCCACTTCCATCTTCGACCCGGCCTATCCGCTCCCTGCGCTGATCGCAAATAATTACGGCGATATGATGTCCATCCCGCTTTATGACGCCGCCCTGATGGGTGCCGCGCTCGTCCTTTTGGTTGTGATCCTGATCTTCAATATCATCTCAACGCTTGTGCTGCAGCGCATGCTGACGAGGAAACAGGCATGATAAAAAAACACTGGGCGCGCCGCCATATCGCGGAAGCCATTGTCAGGGGCATGATGATCGCCTCCTTCGCCCTCGTCGCGATAAGCCTGGGGTTGATCCTATGGACGGTGATCGTCCGCGGCCTGCCGGCGCTCACCTGGGAAATGGTCTCACAAACGCCGCAAGGCGGTTTCTATATGGGCAAGGGCGGCGGCGTCCTGAACGCCATCATCGGCTCGCTTTACCTGGCCGGGGGTGGGACACTCATTGCCCTGATCGTCAGCCTGCCGATTGCCCTCTATCTTAAAACGTATCTCGGCGATTCAGAGTGGAGTCGCTATGTGCGCCTCTCGCTGGACGTGTTATGGGGCATTCCCTCGATCGTTTATGGCGCTTTCGGCTTTGCGATCATGATCGCGATCGGTCTGCGGGCATCCCTGCTGGCCGGGATCATTGTGCTGTCCCTGGTGGAGCTGCCGATTATGGTGCGCGCCATGGACGAAGTGATCCGCCGCATGCCCACGGACCTCGAACAGGCTGCTCTGGCACTGGGGTCCACCAAGCTGGAGGTAGCCTTGAACGTGGTCACACGCCAGATGCTGCCCGGAATCGTGACCGCCATCCTGCTGGCCTTTGGACGCGGCATCGGTGACGCCGCCTCGGTCCTGTTCACGGCCGGTTATACCGACCGTATTCCGACTTCGCTGCTGCGTCCGACAGCCTCCCTGCCGCTGGCAGTATTCTTCCAATTGGGTACGCCCTATCCGGAGGTGCAAATGCGCGGCTACGCTTCGGCCTTGATCCTTACGATCATTATCCTGGTCATCAGCCTCGGTTCACGATTGATTTCGGCCAGGCTGAACCGGTATACTGTTAAATAAATGGAGCTATCATGGATCGCGATTTGAACGTGCCGACCCTGAAGGCAAGGAGTACTGCGCCCCTGAATATGGAGCCTCATATTCAAGTGCGCAACCTGAATGCCTTCTATGGAAAAGTCCAGGCATTAAAGAATGTCAACATTGATATCCCGCGCAAACAAGTCACCATCATTATGGGACCCTCGGGCTGCGGGAAAAGTACCTTTCTAAAAACCCTGAACCGCTTCCTGGAGTTGACTGACGGCACGAAAATCTCGGGTGAAGTATTGGTGGACGGGTACGATATTTATGCGCGCGAGGTGGACGAAACTGAGGTCCGCAAACGCGTAGGGTTATTGGCCCAGCAGCCCTCGCCGTTACCCATGTCCATTTACGAAAACGTGGTCTACGGCATGCATATCCACGGTATGAAAAAGAATCGAAAGGAATATAAGGCTGCCGTGCAGCATTACCTCGAGATTGCCGGGCTGTGGGAGGAAGTCAAAAAACGGCTTCACGATCCGGCCACCAGCCTGTCCATTGGGCAGCAGCAGCGCTTATGCCTGGCGCGTGGGTTGGCCGTTGAACCTGAGATCATCCTCGGCGATGAACCGACCTCGGCTCTCGACCCGATCTCTTCGCAAAACATCGAAAGCCGCCTGCTCGACCTGAAAAAAGATTACACCACGGTCATTGTGACCCACACGTTGAGACAGGCCAAGCGGCTGGCCGATTTCGTGATCTATATGTATTTGGGTGAAGTCGTCGAAGCCGGACCGGCAAGGGACGTGTTCAATAATCCGCAGCATGAACGCACAAAGGCGTACCTGGAAGGGCAAATTTAATATACCGAAAAAATGAATATGTGCGGGGCGAACGCCCCGCACATATTCATTTTTTCGGATGCTTGACGGAAGATAGTGGGTAATCTCCTAATTTTTGTTATCTGGTTTAATAACAACTTCGGCCGCAGGGTAAGAAACCCGCGCTTTTTTTGCTCTACTCATAAGAAGTATAATCATTGTACATTTACAACCCTGGCATGAAGTACCCGGAAAAAAAGATATGCGCAGGGCATAGCCCTGCGCAT
>CAZPCR010000029.1:0-14222 GCA_964585035.1 uncultured Anaerolineaceae bacterium | reverse complement strand
ACACCGGGCGGTGTGTTCAACAACCATGAAGATTATTTTGTCAAGAATTATTCGGCCAAGACAATCATGGGGCGCATGGCGCATGGCGATGAGATGAACGGCGCTTTGTTGTTCCTGGCTTCGGAGGCGTCTTCGTACATGACCGGCAATAACGTAGTGGTGGACGGCGGTTGGACGGCATGGTAAAAAGCCGGCACTCGATATTCGGTATCCCGCCTCGAATTCAGGATCATCCAACCCCGAGTTCCCGGTCTCAAAGACCAAACAAGTCATGACTGAAATCCTTGCCATCATCCCGGCGCGAGGCGGCTCGAAAGGTATCCCTCGTAAGAACATCCGAAATTTCGCAGGCTGGCCGCTGATCGCCTGGAGCATCGCCGCAGCCCGGCAGGCCAGAACGGTTACACGGGTCATCGTATCTACAGATGACGAGGAGATCGCGACAGTTGCACGCCAATATGACGCAGAAGCTCCTTTCCTGCGACCGACCGAATTTGCGCAGGATAACTCGACCGACCTGCCCTGCTTCGAACATGCGCTGAAATGGCTGGCAGAGCATGAGGAATACAAACCGGAGGTCGTGATCCAATTACGCCCGACGTCCCCAATCCGCCCGCCGGACCTGGTGGATAATGCCGTGAAGATCCTGCTCCAGCATCCGAATGCAGACTGCGTGCGCGGTGTGGTGCCGGCAGGACAGAACCCGCACAAAATGTGGCGTATCTCGCAAGAGGACAGCGCGATGACGCCAATGCTCCAGGTGGATGGCATTGCAGAGCCCTATAATGCACCCCGCCAAATCCTGCCGCAGATCTACTGGCAGACGGGGCACATCGACGCAATACGGGTGGACACAATCTTAAAGAAGGGCTCGATGACGGGAAATAAAATCTATCCGCTCATCATCGACGCTCGCTACACGGTGGATATCGATAACCTTGCCGATTGGGTTAAATATGAAACGATGGTCTATTCGGGCAGCTTGAAACTGGTCTCCCCGGGTAAGGAGCGCCGCCCCATGCCTGAACCAATCAAACTGATCGTTTCGGACTTCGACGGTGTCATCACTGATAACCGTGTATGGACGGACCAGGACGGCAAGGAAACTGTGGCAGCTTATCGGAGCGACAGCATGCGTGTCCGTGAGCTGCGCGAACTTGGCATAGACGTAATGATCCTTTCGTCGGAACCGAATAACGTCGTGCTCGGCAGGGCCGCCAAGATGGGTGTGGAGGCAGTGCACGGTATCGATATACGCGGCAAAGGCGAGGCACTGAAGAAACTGCTGACCGAAAAGAAGATAGATGCCTCACAAGTGATCTATATCGGGAACGATTTCAACGACCTGCCTTGTTTCGGGATTGCGGGTTGGGGAGTTGCGGTGGCCGATGCCTATCCTGAGGTGGCTCGGGCGGCCGATCTCGTCCTTCAACGACCCGGGGGGCACGGCGCATTGCGTGAGCTGTGCGATCTTGTCCTGCAAAAACTATCCGGGAAATAAAGGAGATTTATATGGCTCGAGAAATCAAATTGGGAAAGCGCGTGGCTGGAGACGGGCACCCGACTTACATCATTGCGGAGATCGGTATTAACCATAACGGCGATCTCGAAGTGGCAAAGCAAATGATCGATGCGGCGGTACATGCAGGCGTGGATGCAGTCAAATTCCAGAAACGTACGCCGGAGGTAGCCACTCCGCCCGAACAGCAAAAGCAGATGCGCGAGACACCGTGGGGTTACATTACATATCTCGAATATCGTCATAAAGTGGAATTCAACGAGGCACAATATCGGGCCATCGACGAGCACTGCAGGGAGAGGAGTATTGCCTGGATGGTCTCAGTGTGGGACGAGCCGGCAGTGGATTTCATGGAAAAGTTCGACACACCGGCATACAAGATCCCGTCCGCTTCGCTCACAGACCATAAGCTGATCAAGCATGCCCGCGCCACGGGCAGGCCGTTGATCTTATCCTCGGGTATGTCCACGATCGAGCAAATCAAAAAGGGTGTGAACATTGCGGGAGAAAAAGACCTGGTTTTAATGCACTGCACCAGCACTTACCCATGTGAACCAGAAGAATTGAACCTGAAAATGGTCGAAACGCTGCGCCGTGAATTCCCGAAGGTGCCGATCGGCTATTCGGGGCATGAGGTGGGCCTTGTGCCTTCGGCGGTGGCTGTGGCGCTGGGCGCGTGCGTGGTGGAGCGTCACCTTACACTCGACCGCGCCATGTGGGGCAGCGACCAGGCTGCCTCGGTGGAGCCCGGCGGGTTCGAACGGCTGGTCAAATACATCCGCGTCTCTGAAGCTTCCCTGGGCGACGGCGTGAAAAAGGTGTACGAGTCGGAAAAGCCTTCGATGAAGAAACTGCGCCGCGTAATCGGCGATGAATAAATTAATCAAAGAGGACGCGGAAATCTTATTCGCCTTGTTCTTTTCCGGCCGTTTCGATTTAAAAGTTTATGACATTTATTAATCAACTCCGCCGCAAGATGCGTCCTGCAGGGAAGACCATGCAGGCGGTTTTGCGCTGGAAGAGATTTTCATTCAACGAGGCGCCGCCCATCTTCGGTAATTCCAAACCTAAAAGCGGCTCGCATTTACTGCTGCAGATCCTGAACGGTTTTACCCAGGTGATGCCTTATGCCTATGTGGAGGCGGATCCGGTGCGGACGATCGCGAAGGAGGGAGGAAGAAGGACGAAAGAAGAAATCCTGGCCGACCTGCAGCGAACGCCTAAAGGGGTGATCGGTTGGGGATATGTGGAGGCTTCGCAAGATAACACTGCGTTCCTTTGCCAGCCGGACCGGGTGAATTATTTCATCTATCGCGACCCGCGCGATATGCTGGTCTCGCAAGTGTTCTTTGCCACGGACATTTACGAAGACCATGGAATGCATGATTATTACAAGTCGCTGCCCGACCTTGGGGAGCGACTTAAAGTTGCCATTACGGGCATCGACCGGGGCGGGCTGCATATGGTCAGTGTGAAGAAGAGATATGAGGGCGTCTTCCAGTGGCTGGAACAAAAGCATGTGATGTGCATCCGCTTTGAGGACCTGATTAACAAGCGTGACATCACATTGAACGGCATGTTGGATGAGGTTGAGAAAACGGGCTATCAAATTCCCACACCGCGGGCGCAGGCGCTAACGGTCCTGGCGTATGCAATCCAACCTAGGAAATCGCACACATTCCGTTCGGGGAAGACCGGCAGCTGGCGTGAGTATTTCACCGAGGAACATAAGAAGTTGTTCCTGGATGTGGCCGGGGATTTGCTGGTGAGATTGGGGTACGAGAAGAGTAATGAGTGGTGAAGAAGAAAATAAAGAATAGATATTAGAGAGTAGAGAGTAGTGATTCGCAGGTTTGAAGATTTTTTCACGCAACGTGTTAAACGCGGATTTGTTCGACGGTTGAATAACCTGAAAGTCGCCAACATGGCAAATCAGGTTGCGTTGCGCGCACCTGAGGCTGCAGGCGCGCCTGTTGTCTTCTTCAAAGCCTCCACGGGAATCGACGATCTCTCGTGGAACAGCGGGTTCCACCTGCTGGCGTCGTGGGCGCTGCGATTGCAGGGTGTACCGGTTGTATATTTCGCCTGTGATTCGGGGATGAGTCATTGCGTGTTGGGAACCAATCGCGATAACGTACGGAAGGAACCTCCGTGCAAATCATGCATCTACCAATCTCATACGCTTTATACAGGCGTGCCAAGTTCGACATCTCAGGATGCTCAGCTCAAGACTCCCCGTTCCCGGGTCCACTGGTTTAACTTCCAACAGGATGAAAAATTGTCGAAAGCATTGGAGGGTTTATCGTTACAGGAAATGATGAGCTTTGGATGGGAAGGTATCCCGCTCGGTGCGCTGTGCCTACCGGGTCTGCGTTGGATCCTGCGAATCCATCACCTGCAAGACGACGAGAGCACGCGGTACCTGTTGCGGGAATATATTTTGTCGGCGTGGAATGTCGCTCAGAAGTTCGATGCCCTGCTCGATGAGACCCAGCCGCGAGTGGTGGTTGTATTCAACGGTCAGTTCTTTCCTGAAGCGACAGCCCGGCATGTCGCACAAAAACGAGGCATTCGCGTGGTCACGCATGAGGTGGGACTGCAGCCTGCCAGCGCGTATTTTACCGATGGCGAAGCAACAGCCTATCCGATCATCATCCCTGAGACGTTCGAGATGGATGAAAAACAGAACGCACGGCTCGATACCTATCTTGAAAAACGCTTTCAAGGTGAGTTTTCGATGGCGGGTATCAAGTTTTGGCCCGAAATGAAAGGGCTGCATGAATCATTTTTGCAAAAAGCTGCGCGCTTTAAGCAGATCGTGCCCGTATTTACGAACGTCATTTTCGATACGAGCCAACCGCATGCCAACACGGTCTTCGAAGATATGTTCGCTTGGCTGGACATGGTATTGGATGTTATACGCTCCCATCCTGAAACGCTTTTTGTGATCCGCGCCCATCCTGACGAACTGCGCGTGCGCAAAGCCAGCCGTGAGACAGTGGAGGCCTGGGTGGAAGCCGCGGCTGCGGTTAACGAGCCCAACTTGGTCTTCGTTGGGCCCAAGGAAACACTCAGTTCCTATGAGTTGATCGTGAGATCGAAGTTCGTGCTGGTCTATAATTCGACCATCGGGTTAGAGGCTGCGATCATGGGCGCGCCGGTGCTGTGCGCCGGCAAGGCGCGCTTCACGCAGTATCCGATTGTATTCTTTCCGCAGACGGTTGCGGAGCAAAGAAGCAAGATGGAAGAATTCCTGAGTGCAGAGTCGATTCACGTGCCTGTGGAGTTCAAGCTTAATGCCCGATGCTTTTTGTATTACCAGTTGTTTCGTTCGTCACTGCCATTTGTAGACTATCTTGAGCCATCTGTCCGCACAACGCAAACACGCTTGAAGGGATTTGAAATAGAGATGTTGTCGCCTGAAAAATCAACAGCGCTAAAAGCGATCCTGGATGGAGTCCTGGATGGCGGGGATTTTCTTCTGGGAGAGTGAAGAAATTCAGCCATGAAAATTTCGATCCTCGATGACTATTTCGATACGGTTCGTACCCTTGCGTGCTTTCATAAGCTGGACGGACACGAGGTTACGGTGTGGAACGATCATGTGCAGGATACCGACACGCTCGCTAAGCGCCTCAAGGATACAGAAGTCCTCGTGTTGATCCGGGAGCGTACACAAATCCGAGAGGCGCTGCTCGAACGCCTTAACGCGCTGCGCCTGATCAGCCAGCGCAGCGTTTTTCCTCATATCGACATCCACGCATGTACGCGCCGCGGAGTCATTGTGTCGTCTGACCAGCATGTCGACAGCCCATCCTATGCCACCGCTGAACTTACATGGGGTTTGATCATCGCGGCAATGCGGCAAATCCCGCAGCAGATGGCTGCGCTTCGAGCGGGTATCTGGCAGGTGGGAGTGGGCAATGGTTTGCGCGGCAAGACGCTCGGGATTTATGGATACGGAAGGATCGGCGCGACGGTGGCGGCTTATGGGAAAGCTTTTGGAATGAAAATCCTGGTGTGGGCGCGTGAGGCATCCCTGCAACGCGCGCGCAGTGCCGGTTACGTTACAGCGCAGAGTAAGCACGTATTTTTCGAGTCATGCGATGTGATCTCCCTGCACATGAGGCTGGTAAATGCAACGCGCGGCATCGTCACTAAAGCCGATCTGTTGAGCATGAAACCCACCGCGTTGCTGGTCAATACAAGCCGGGCGGCGCTGATAGAACCCGGCGCACTTGTCCAGGCCCTGCGCGCAGGGCGGCCAGCCATGGCCGCCATCGATGTTTACGAAGAGGAGCCCTTGCGCGACCCGGAAAATCCCATTCTCAAAATGAACAACGTTATTTGCACGCCCCATATTGGATATGTAACGCGGGATGAGTACGAAACCCAGTTTTCCGATGTCTTCGATCAAATAACGGCCTACGCAGAGGGCAACCCCATCCATGTGGTGAACCCGGAGGTTTTCGACGTGTTGAGAGGTGGCCAGGTTTCCCAACATCCCTCGTGATCCTGCGACACATGACCGTCATGGATGAGGCGATCGGCCGGAATTGTGCAGGAATTCATAAATCAGTCTAGCTTCCATTATTGGGCCTACCCTCTTCGGATGAGCTTCGCATGCTTATCCCATCAGGTGGTAAACCTGGTGGAAAATGCCGCCGATTTCGGTCACAGAATTAAAGAGAGAAATCATGTCTTCAGATCTTCGTATAAAAATCAGTCATTGGGTATACCGGGTAGCGGCGGCCAGCGTCCTGGCTAGCGTACTCTATTATCTGGCTGTCGTCGTTTATATAATACTTTGCCACATACGATATCCATTTTCACTGGAGTTCGTGGAAGGCGACTCGCTTATTCAGGTATACCGGATCCTACAAGGGAAGCTATTGTATGCACAGCCGTCCTATCAATATGTTGCCATGGATTACCCGCCCATTTATTTCTATATTTCCGCCCTATTCGCCCGCCTGATCGGATTTGGTTTTTTTCCCCTGCGCCTGGTGTCTTTCGTTTCATCCCTGGGATGTATCTCCGTCATCTACCTTATCTGCAGGAAAGAGGGCACCAGGATCCTGCCTGCACTGATCGCTAGCGGATTTTTTGCAGGCACTTACAAACTTGGCGGCGCCTGGTTCGATATTGCCAGGGTCGATATGCTTGCGCTTTTCCTTATCTTACTTGCCGTTTATCTTACCCGGATCAAGACCCTGGCCGCTTATATAATGGCCGGGATCATATTTGCCCTTTCCTGCTTAACCAAACAAACAAACCTATTTATACTCGTTTTCCTTTGTTTTTATTTCATCCTGTTCGAAAGGAAGAAATCCTTTGGTTTTGTGTTATCTTCCATTGGATCCTTTATTATTATCTCGTTATGGCTGAACCGGGTTTATTCAGGATGGTATAGTTTTTATGTCTATAAAATAACCTTTGGCTCCGGAAGCAATTTACCGATCACGCCTTCGATGGTTCTAAACTCCGTGGGCGATTTCTGGTTAAAGGCCTTGCTCATCCCCATTCCCATAGCCGTGGTTTTAGCCGGTGGGTATTTTGTAATCATGTTTATAAGATCGAAAAAGGAAATTGACAAACCTTTTATCTTCTATTTCTTTTTTACTGCAGGAATGATCGGAGCATCATGGGGTGCATTAATACACCCGGGTGGGGCAAATAACGTCCTTCTCCCCGGTTATGCAGCGATAGCCATGCTTTTGGGGCTGACAATCCAAAATCTTTTCTTAGAACAGAATGTAAATTTACTCCCTAAAAGCGGACTGCTCGTCGTTTGCACAATCCAGTTTGTGATGCTTTATTTTCCCATCCAGCCACTCATCCCCACCCAGGCAGATCTTCTTGCAGGCCGGAGCATGGTTGCAGAAGTACAAAGGCAGCCGGGGGATGTATATGTTCATTTTCACCCAGAGATATCGCTGATGGCAGGGAAGCCCACTTTCGCCGACTGGGTTTCGCTTTATCAGTTGGAAGGGGATTTCGGGGGAGGCGATGCAAGGGAAACGAATCGGGTAAAATCAGAATTTACCCATGCCATGGCAACACAAGAATTTTCCATGATCATTTTGGATAAAGATATCAATTGGGTATGGGGCCACCCAGAGAAATATTATTATCAAAGCGATGAACCGGTTTTCAACAACCCCAATGTTTTTTGGCCCGTCATAGGGTTTCAAATTCGCCCAACGATAATAATGTACCCGGAACAGAAATAGATAAGGAGAACCTTTATTGAGAGAACGTCATTTTATTAAGAGGATTACAACCATCCTCCTTACGGGCCTGTATATTTTGTGGGGGAGTCTCTTCATTTATCGAAGCTCTTACATTGCGCTCGATGGACAGCGCTATTTCGGTCTCTTTGACGACGCCATGATCTCCATGCGCTATGCGTGGAACTTCGCACACGGGCTGGGGTTGGTGTGGAATGCAGGCCAACGCGTGGAAGGCTACTCGAATCTGTTGATGACGCTGGTGATGTCGCTGGCCGCGTTATTTCTCGAAAAGAGGTTTGCGGTGCTGGCGGTGCAGATCTTTGGCCTGCTCACCATTTTGGTAACCGCTTATCTTACTAAAAAAGTTGCAGATGAGATCAATGAAGGCAAACAATACCAGGAATTGATCGGATTTCTGGCGTTCGCCTGTGTGCTTCTTTACTACCCATTGAGTTATTGGACTCTGATGGGCATGGAAACGGGCCTGCTTACTTTGCTGCTTATGTCCTGCATCCTATTTGGCCTGCGCTGGATTAAAACAAACAAAACCTCAAACCTGGTCTATGCCGCTATCATGGCCGGGCTGGCTTTCCTGACACGTAATGATTCGATCCTGCTGTCCGTTTTGATGTTTGCATATATCGGCCTGGAAAGCTATATAAACAAACGAGACAAGCAAACCTTCCTGAAAATCTTATATGCAGGATGCCTGGTTATCCTCTTTATCATAGCGCAGACCCTTTTTCGTTATATATATTACGGCGAGCTATTACCCAATACCTATGTACTCAAACTGAGCGGCATACCGCTTTCCATCCGCCTGGTTGATGGGTATCGTTTCCTACAGCCATTCTTCCAACAGAGTGCATTGCTGTTTGTATTTGCCGTATTCGGAGTATTGTTTGCGCTGCGGCGAGTAAACGTCTTCCTGTTGTCATTTATAGTCGTTGCGATTTTCTACCAGATATATGTAGGCGGTGACCCGTGGCAATTGTGGCGGATACTTGCCCCTGGCATGCCGGCGCTATTCATCCTGGTAATCATGACCGGCACTGAGATTGTTATGCGTTGGCCCACGCTGGCTTCTCAAAAATATTTAGCTGCTGCATTTGTGCTGCTATTTACCCTGGAACCGCTGGCGATGACCGACCTGCCTTTCCTGTCTGATATTTCTGTGCGCGGACCCACATCGGCGGCGATTGCAAACCATGTCAATACCAATACCGCGCTTGCAATCAACAAACTAACCACCCCGGGGGCGACCGTTGGGGTGATATGGGCAGGCACGCTGCCATATTATACCGACCGTACCGGTATCGATTTTCTGGGTAAATCGGACCCTTTCATTGCCCGGCTTAAACCGGACTTGTCCGGTGCGGTGAGCTGGGCCGGGGAGCGCAGCGTGCCGGGACATAACAAGTACGACCTGAATTATTCCATCGTGCAGCTGCAGCCTACCTATATCCAGGCGTTTTCGTGGGGAAACCAAACCGTCAAACCGTGGGTAGTATTAAATTACGTGCGGGTGGAATACCACACCGGCCTGGGTACCAAGACCGTCTTTCTCCGGAAAGATTCTCCCTACGTCTGTTGGGATCTTTGCAAAAACCAGTATAAAATCATCCCCTGGCCTAAACAAAAAAAGGCTAATCCATGAACCTTGATGACTTAGAACGCTTTAAAAAACTCGACACCCTGAACATGCTGGCCGAAATCGACGGCCTGCCCGACCAACTGCAGTCCGCATGGGAGATGGGAAAAAACCAACCCCTCGAAGGGCTGGAAGCCGTGAAAGGCTCGATCCGACAGATCGTGATCGCCGGTATGGGCGGTTCGGCCATCGGGGCAGACCTCCTGGCATCCTACGTTTTTCCCACCTGTTCCTTCCCCGTGACCGTTCAACGCGACTATGGGTTACCCGCTTTCGCCCAAGGTAAAGAAACCCTGGTGATCGCTTCCTCCCATTCCGGTAATACCGAAGAAACCATCGAGGCTTTTGAGGCCGCTTTGAAAAACGGCTGTTCGCTGGCTGTCATTTGCACAGGGGGAGAACTGGCAGAGCGCGCAAAGAAAAATAATATCCCGTTATGGATATTCAACCATACGGGCCAGCCGCGCTCGGCAATTGGATTCTCATTTGGGCTGCTGCTGGCTTTGTTTGCAATGTTGGACCTGATTCCCGACCAAGCCAGGGACGTAGCCGAAACCGTTGAAGCGATGAAAAAGTCGCAACCGCGACTGCGACCGGACGTTCCCGCAGTGAAGAATCCTGCCAAGCGTTATGCCGGCCAACTGATGGGGCGCTGGGTGACGGTGTTCGGAGCAGGTATGCTCGCGCCGGTAGCGCGTCGATTTAAAGGACAGATAAATGAGGTTGCCAAGGCCGCGGCCAACTTCGAATATTTGCCGGAAGCGGACCACAACACTCTGGCAGGTACCCAGAACCCCGAAGAAGTTTTGATGCCTCATACATTCAGCCTGTTCCTGCGGGCGCCCTCGGACCATTCGCGTAATCGCAAACGGATCGACCTTACGAAACAAGCCTTTATGCTCGAAGGTTTAAACACGGACTTTTTGGATGCGCGCGGCAATTCTCCCCTGGCCCATATGTGGACGACGATTTTATTCGGAGATTATATGGCGTATTATCTGGCGATCGCGTACGGTGTTGATCCCACCCCGATTCAAGCCCTGGTGCAATTCAAGGAAACGATGGATAAGGAATAACGGCGAGAAAAGAAAAATTCAGGTAAAAAGGAAGTGCGCAAGGCATACGCCCTGCGCACTTCCTTTTTTTGGTACGTTTTAGGTTGCGCTTATATCCTTATGGTTCCAGACAGGCGGGGATTGAATCCTGGTTGCCATCCGGTATTTCGGTGTTGCCGTTTTGGTCGTAGATTTTCACATATTGAATATAAGTGAACTGTTTCAAGTTAGCCCGCAGCAGGTTAGCAACCGTGTACGTGGCTCCCTGGCTGTTACACTGCCCCTTTAAATAAACACGAGCGATGCCATCGGCTACCTCGAGCTTACTGTAACCGGTAGCCCCGCTGTAAATCGCGATCCAGCCATACGTATATTTTTCGGTTGCTCCGGGGCCTATGAAAAACTGGGTCAGCACATTAGCCGGCACATTATTGCTCAGGACCCAGCGCACACCGGCTACTTCATAGGGCGGCTCTCCATTGTTTAACCGATTTTTGTCCACAAAGAAAACATTTGCCAGCGTATATTGAGGCGTAGCTGTGGGACGTTTGGTGGGAGTTGGAGTAATGGTACGCGTCGCCGTCGTAGTGGGTGAAGAGCCTGGTGTGGGGGTCGGTGTATGAGTCGGGGCAAGAGCCGGGTCGAGACAGGCAGGAATCGAATCGACCGCGCCATCGGGTTTTTCGGTTATGCCGTTCTGGTCATAGAGCTTTACAAACTTGACCGAACTGAACTGTTTCAAGTTGACAAAGAGCGGTTGAGCGATGGTATAGGTGAGATCCGGCGCGTTGCAGGTGCCTTTTAAATAAAGGCGGGCAACTCCATTTGCAATATCAAGGCGCGAATAACCGTTGAAACCGCTATAGATGGCTTCCCAGCGATAGACATATTTCTCCGTATCACCCGGCCCCTTGAAATATTCATTCAAGACATCCTGGACGAAATTATCCGAAGATTTCTCCCATCGATACCCCGCCACTTCATAAGGTGGGGTGCCTGCGCTCAATGCCACCTTGTTAACAAAGTAAACGTTTAGCTTGGTGTAAGGCGGAATGGCAGTTGGCAGACGCGTGGATGTATTGGTCGGAGTGCGCGATGCGGTCGGAGTGCGAGTGGGAGTACGCGAAGGTGTGGAGGTACGCGTGGCGGTGGGCGTGCGAGTGAGAGTTGCGGTTTTCGAAGGCGTAGGGGTTTTTGATGCGGTAGGAGTCAGCGAAGGTGTGGATGTCTTCGTTGTGGTTGGAGTCAACGAGGGCGCCGGTGTATTCGTAATCGAAGGTGTCAGCGAAGGAGGCGACGTCCTGGTGACTGTCGGTGTACGCGTGATCGTCGGTGTGAAGGTGGGGGTCAAGGTGGCAGGCGGCGGAGTGGGAGTGGTGACTCCCAGGTAAACAAAACGCACCGCGTCCGCGCCGACCTCAAGCGTGCTTACCACCGCCGATTCATCCTGCGTCTGATTCGTCAGTTGAACGTATTCGGTGCCAACGCCATCAAAATTGTATTTGCCGATGTAAACCCAGCCATCCGTAACATAATAGCCATTGGGAAAAACAGCCTGGTTGATGACGACTTTATCTGTTGCACCCCCATGTTGGACTGTGTAGATGGCGCCTTCGGTGGTGGCATGCACGGCGGGGATACGAATGTAAACTGCATACATGCCGGGAGTCGAATTGAGAGGGAACTGCCACTGCCCGGTGCAGGTCGGCCCGGTGAGACGCGGTTTGGAATAACTCATGTTGTTATTCTGAGCCTGGCCGTTCGATACATTAATATCGTTCCAGCATTGGTCGGGGGACTGCAGGAAACTCGAACTGGAATCATCCACAACGATGCCAGCCGGCGCGGCAGCTGGATAAGGAAGCTCCACACCACCACTGGGATATACACGGATACCATAATAGACCATCGACGGGTACATCACCCACAGCGACTCGGGCTGGTTGTAGGGCCATGGATCGGTTCCGCTCCCGCCCCAGCCATACGGATCAACCGACTGGCCGTTTGGAGCGGTGAGTTGAAAATGCAAATGTGGACCGGTGGAGTTGCCGGTGGTGCCGCTGATGCCGAGCATTTCGCCATGCGGGACATTGGCACAGCCATCTGTGGCGCAGGCCTGTTCGGCGATGGCGCTCATGTGGCCATACGATGTTATATATCCATTCGAATGATGAAGCTTAACGTAAATGCCAAGTGCGGTGGTGTGATTTTGCGGATCCCACCAGCCGGCATACATGATGCGGTCGGCATCTGCGGCCGCGTAGACTGGTCTGTAGCTGATCCCGTAATCGATCCCGTCGTGGCCGTTGTAGGCCATCCACCCACCGAGGTCATAGGACCAGTAAATTCCATAGCCTGCATCGCACACACCGGCCTGTGAGGGAGGCGTGCCCGAGGGTGCAGGCGAAGGACAGTTTTTGTCGGCTTCATGTCCACCGAACGAGACAATGCGGTTGTCAGACTGACTGTAATTGGGGCTGGAGTGATCGAAGACTGATTCCAGAGAGGCAGAGCCGGGGAAGGGTGGATATAAAAACGGTGATACAGATTCCGCCGGCGCGGCCAAAGCCCGCTGGTCAGATAGTCCGCCGGGAGTTAATGTAAAACCGCCGAGCAGAACCAAGGCGATGACGAGACCGTACAGAGGGCGTAACCGCATGTTCGTCAAAAGAGTCAGGGTGTGGCGATAGGGGTGGCTTCTGAAATAGCGACAGACCTTAGTCCGGCCAGCACTGTTTCGGCATCCGTCAGGCATTGATCGGCTTGATCCTGGAAGGTAACTCCAAAGGCTGTATAGATATTGCCCTCACCTCCCGAGTAGTTGACAAACTGCCTGACGCCGTTCACGTATGCCGTATCGACCTGGTAACTGATCGCGCCTATATGCCGGACATCGTGATCAACAGTGGCGTTAAGCGTCATGCCGCGGCCTGACGTTGGTGCGATCATGCAGCCTGGGACCTGGCGATGGCTCAGGGCGGGAAAGCCGAACTGATCGGTTGTCAATGCCCAAACGGATGGGTCGAAGTGCAGGCGGAAATAAAAGCCCGGTCTCGATTCAGCAAGATATGTGGGCAGACCATCCCAAATTTGCAAGGCGGGTGGGTATTTCACTTCTGTTGGAAGCTCTATGGTGGGTAAGGCTGTTTCGGTGGGAACTGGTGAAAGATCGATGGTGAACGGGCCGGAAGTGGGAGTGAATGTCGGTGTCTCGCTCCCTGCAGGCACAGAGGTAAATGTGAGTTCAACTGTCGCTGTTGACAAAAGAGCAGGCGACAACGACTGCGGCCGGGGTGTGGCTGCCGAAGTGCCGGCATGTAAAAATGGAAGAGAGGCGCACCCTTCCATTAGTAAGAAGGGGACCATCAAGCAGGATCGAATGATTCGCATGCGCATCATGTCTTTACTTCCGTATCCATAAGGCGCAGCAGGTTGATTCTGCCAAGACCTGCCGTGCCGCACCCGAGGTTGCGTCAACAAGAACCACATTCATTTTATCATTCATAACAAGCGTGATGGCGAGTTGGTTTCCATCTGGTGACCAAACCGGCATCCCGACGTCTGTTAATTTAAACTTTGTTAATGGTGTTTCCACACCGCTTTGCACATTCACCAAATGGATGTTGCTCACTAATGCAGAAGAAGATTGATCCGCGGCAACATCCCGGGGGTTATCACGCGCAACAAAGGCGAGCTGGGCGCCGTTTGGCGACCAGGCCGGCGCGAAACCATGACCGGAATCCGCCTCCGCGAGTTTACGGGCA
>CAZPCR010000028.1:12456-14559 GCA_964585035.1 uncultured Anaerolineaceae bacterium | reverse complement strand
CAGTATGCCAGAGACCTCCGACTCCAGAATTACCTTGCGCTGGGACAATGGAGACAATTGGGCAATGTTGGAGGTGGATTTTGCCTCCAGTTCGTATTCCGTTTCCAACAGCCCTTTTAAGATGCTGGAGCCGAAATAGCGGGACGTTAGGAGGTTTCAAATTTACCACCGCGATATTTCTAATCGACTAAGGATTTTATAGAAGTTGAATGAAGATTGGTCGACACCAGAAAGCTCTTGAATTCTCTTGCAAGCAGCTAGGTTTGTAATGCTACGCGTGTAGACTTGCTGGAAATGGACCTTTGCCTATGCAATGTGAAGGCTGCCGATGGAGTGAGGATCCGGCCTGGAGCTGGGACCGATCGGACCAATTGTGGCGCAAGGAATGGTAAAAATGCTCCTCAGACGACGATCTAGTTACAAGTGCAATTGATTCTATTTTGAAAAATCATTTGCGCGCGCTGAACATTTATGTGAAGCGAATGGATCAATACCAATGGGGGAACGGAGAGGGGATAAGGCAAAGAAACCTGTCAACCCGAGCCGAAGAGGTTAATATCATTCCAAATCAATGCGATAAGCAATTATTGTTTCAAACAACCCGTTATAAAACCATCCACGGAATCTCACAGACTCGTAAATGATGAGTACAGAAACTAGTAAAAAGGTTACGGCAATTACTATATATGGCAGAGCTTTGCCTGTTCAAGAATAAATCGTATCCAAAAAAAGAGCCGTGAGAGATTTTAGACTCACGGCTCGAATGATTCTACTTGGCACTCATAAAATCATTTATTTTTTAAACCCTTGACAGGTGCAGTAATCAGTACCGGCGGGGCGGACGAGCAAGACTCCTAAACATTATCGCGCCAAACTTGGCAAATTGCGCTTCGAATTGTTGGGCGAAGCCCGCTGTAGCACTTTGGGTGCAACGAAGGGTTAGGTCTCAGTGGACAACACATGGCATTGCCCTATGCACTTGCCTTGGGCCACCCAACTTCTGCGGCACGACGAAGACTGGCTTTCACAACCTGGCGGTGGAAGGGAGCAATGACGGATAAGTAGGTTCGGCCCAAGCGGTTATGGCAGTGAACGACGGTTGATAGGGTCAGTTGGTTACCGGTATTTGGAGGCGCGTGTGGCGTGCAAAGAATTGACACCCTGAAGTCAAGGTGCTTGTCGTTCTCGCCTAAGACGACCTCAGTTGCATTAGTGCCGAAAACCCTGAAGATGCTGATGCGCTTGGCGGCGGGATCACTAGAGAGAATTGCTAGGTGTTTGGCGGTCTTCAGACCAAATCCCGCAACGATTGCATCTCGGACGTTGGTAAGTGCTCCGATCCAAGACGGCTGGACCGAAAAGATGAATCGGGCCAAGACATCAGGATCTTTAGAGGCGTCAGAAGGAAGTTGAATCGCAAACGCGTCTGCGAGATTCACCGATTTGAATGCAGTAGCGACGGCAGACTGCGAAGGGAGGGCAACCTGCTTTACTAGTGTGAGTTTGCTTGGCATGGATAGACCTCCTGAGGCCTAACGCGGTATTGGGCAGCGCTTGAGCCGCGAATCACTGTGTGGGCACATCGTCTTCATACTGAACGCGATAGTCTGCGATTATCTGCTCAGCGATGATAGGCGACCATTGTTGAACGCCGAAGTTGGAATGGTTAGGATGGGATTCGTAGGTTTGTAGGGCTTGGTCGTCCTGGAACAAGATTCGGACAGACAAACGATAAGGTGCATCGTTGGCCAGCGCCAAGCCGAATGCAATTCGTTTCACGCCGGGAATGGCTGAAATTAGCACTCGCCCTGCTTCAGCAACAGCGGCGAGATGCTCCTGGGTGACCTCAGGGCGCGGATTTGCGAGGATGACCCGCTCAATAGCCTGGCCCATGCTAGTTTGACCAGCCTTGTTTGATTTGATGGAATTCATAGTGCATCTCCTATTGTCCGAACTAAGCAACCCGACTAGGGTTATGCGGACAGTATAACTGCTTTTAGACGTGCCATCTAATGTCCTAAAGTCTTTCCGAAGTCAGGCGGCTATAGTTAAAGTACGTTGAGGAGTTTATATATAGGGAAGTAAAACAGGTCAATGGAAAAG